>JACDGI010000562.1 GCA_013821665.1 Anaerolineae bacterium | reverse complement strand
GTTCAACAAAACTATGTGCTTTTTGTTGGACTTGGGTGAAAACTACTCGCACGTTTTGCCCG
This sequence comes from Anaerolineae bacterium, assembly GCA_013821665.1. Classification (GTDB taxonomy): domain Bacteria; phylum Chloroflexota; class Anaerolineae; order Aggregatilineales; family Phototrophicaceae; genus CFX2. The sequence goes on along the minus strand of JACDGI010000562.1, from coordinate 5,434 downwards.
GAGGCTGTTCTTTCATGATGTTCAAACTGTTCAAAACCCTGTTGATAAGTTTGCTGGCACTGGGAATAATCCTGCCCGCTGCCGCACAAAATACCCCCGAAGTCACGCCCGATGATGGCAATGTGCTGGGTGATTGTACGCGCTTGTTAGCCGCTGACCGTCCGATTGAAACGGGGCCAACTGCGCCAACTGTCCGCATTGTGCAGCCGACGACCGATGCGGTGTATGGGAGTACGGTTACAATCCAGATCCAAACCAACAATTATGATGTGAACGCGAATGGGCAGCATTGGCATCTATGGGTCGATGGAACGCTGACCGGTATGGTTTACCAGCCGACGGCCATCATTGATTTGACACCGGGGACGCACACGGTATGTGTATCGCTGGGGAACAGCCAACATGCGGACATCGGTATGCCGGATGGTATTCGCCTGACCGTGAAACCGGCACAGGCTGGTATCCCCACAGCGACCTTAGCGGTGGATCGGGCAGCGGCACAGGTGCAGCCTGAAGGTCAGATTAGCAGCGGTCAAATCGCGCTGCTGCTGGGCGGTGGATTATTAGCGGCGGTCGGCGGTTGGTGGTTTGGCAACCGGATGCCGAAAGCGAAGAAGAAGTAAGGCAGTTACAAGTTGCAAGTTTTTAGCTACAAGCCCATGCAATACGAAGACCAGAAAGATTGAACCGCAGAGACGCAGAGATCAATGCGGAGAGTTGAAGTGCAAAAAACGCAGGAAATCAGGTATCAGCGAGCGTAGATGAGGATGCTGAGGACGATGCCAAACACGATCCCTGAAAGGCCGATAACGATGCCGAGGAAAAAGGCACGCGCGAAAACACCACGGCGGCGGCTCTTATCTTTCTTGACGACGGTTTTCTTGTCGGCATGAAGCTGTTCGGCGCTTTCTTTGCGGGCGACAATCTGGTTCAACATACGCCGCGCTTGAACGTTCAAGGGGTTGATTTGTAGAATATTTTGCAGGCAAACGCGCCGATCTTCATCACTGTCGATGACATCCAGCAGCGCTAACCATACCTGTTCATTAAACGGGCTTAAGCGGGCGGCTTCCTTCCAGAAGTCATGCGCCTGCTGAAGATTACCCATTGCAAATGCACTGCGTCCGGCCTGAAAAAGTTCATCAAAACGTTCACTGCCGGGACGTGCGGCCTCCTGATTAACCATGCGCTACGCACCTCACACTCGAATACTCAACCAGCGAGGCGTGACCGAAATCACGCCCCATATATTATTATAAATCACTTAGGCTAGAGTAGCGATAAGTTGCCCATTTGCCAACCGTTCATTAGTCAGGGCGCTTACGACCCCCAAGCGCCGACATAATCCTGCGCCTCCGAGTCGGTCAGTTGATAAATGGTACTGGTCTGCTGATCCAAGATATAGATGTCGTAATAGCCACCGCGATTACTGGAGAAAGCCAGATACTTACCATCCGGGCTGAACACCGGATAAACATCATCTGCCGGATTTTTGACCACGACCAAAGGTGTACTGGATGGATCAGCCGCACGCACGATGATGTCACTGTTGGTTGGTGCATCCTTGGGAAAGGCGCTGTAAGTGAGCTGTGTGCCATCCGGCGACCAATGGGGTGAAGCCTCGGTATAAGCGGCATTGTCATTGGTTAGAGCGGTTTCTGCCAAGGAAGCAACATCAATCAGGTAGACATCTGCACCCGCGCCTGTGCCACCAGTTTCGGTGCGGATTACGGCGATTTTGGTGCAATCTGGTGAGTAGGCTGGCGAGGAATAAGTGGCCTTGTCATTGGTCAAACGAAGCAACTGCTTGCTATCAAGGTTATAGGCGAAAACCTGATAGGGGAAGGTGGTTGCACTTAAATCACCTTGAAAGTCTTTGGGCAGCGCGACAAACACAATCTGATTTTGGGTATGGCAAAAATTGGGCATCTGCGCCTTGATGACATCAAGCGTGGTGGTTAAAGGTGTGCCGCCTGTACCATCAATACCGATTTCTTCGATGCCGGTGTCGTAGGTTGTGGACGAATAATAGCGGGTATAAGCAATACGCTGTCCGTCGCCGCTAAGGTCAGTGTCACGGCCTTGAGCGTTGGCAAGCTGCACAGCCTCACCCTGATTCGTAAAATTGTAGGCGACAATCGGCAGATAGCCTGTTTGCGAGACATCGCCTCCGCTCCAGCCGACAAGGTGCCCACTCATCCCGATTGGATAAGGCAATGCTGTGCCGGTGGGCGCTGCGGTAGCCGTGGGAGTCGTCATATCCAAGACCGGTGGCAAGGTCGCACGCGCATCCGTGGCTGTTGCTGTTGGGGTGGCGGTTGCTAAGGCCGCTTGAGTAGCGGTGGCATTGGCGCTGTCGCTGGTCGCAAGGGCTACAATAGCGGCCCCCGTTGCGTTGCCATCAGCGATGACGCGGGTGGCTTCCGCATTCTGAGCATTTCGGCTGCCGGTCAAAACGATAAAGATGATCAGAATGAGGACGATGACGGCAATGCCACCGCCACCAAAGGTTAGAAGCTGGCGGCGGCTGATACCGGGCATGACTTCTTCGTCTTGCTTTTGCTGCTGGCTTCGGACATCCAGCTTCGCCATCGCCGTTTGGGCGCGTTCGTTGTTGGGGTTGATAAAGAGGGCGTTACTCAGGCAAACGCGGCGTTCTTCATCGGTTTCGACCACCGAAGCCAACCACATCCAAGCCTTTTCGTTCTTGTCATCGAGGTCAACAACTTGCTGAAAGAAACCTTTGGCTTCGGCTTTTTTGCCTTCGCGGGCGGCTTCAATACCCTGTCGCATCAAATCTTGTGGATTTTGTTCTTCACTCACTGTTCAATTTCCTGTGGTGCTTCATTGAATTACGGATAAGCGCGTTTAGTGTCTTAAGAGCAAAGGCTCAGGCTTTAAAGAGAAAGATTGAATGTCCAAACCGGGATCGGCTAAACGTGTAACCGTGGTTCCGGTCAGGTCGGACATATAAAGCTGCATCGCTCCACCGCCCCGGTTTGAGGTGAAGATCAGCATTTGCCCAGCCGGATTGAAGGCCGGGGTACGATCTTCCGCGCCATTGCTGGTGCTGGTGCTGTCGCTGGTAAGGAGCGAATAATTTTGCCCATTGGGGTCCATGATGAAAATATCGCTGTCGCCATTACGGTCACTGGCGAAAACGATGCGGCTGCCATCCGGCGACCACGACGGTGTGTAGCTGCTGCCACCCGCTGATGTGAGTTGGTCGATGGTTTTACCGTCGGGCGTAATGCTGAACAACTGCAACTGATTATTGCCCGCGCCGTTGGCTTGCTCGGAGGCATAGACGATGACATCTCCCTTGGGCGACCACGCTGGATCACGATCCGCGAAGTCGTTGTTGGTGATTTGGGTTTGATTGTTACCGTCGTCGGTCAACGTCCACAGTTCCATGTCACCATCGTAATTGCTGGCGACGACTAATTGTTTATTGTCGGGTGCCCATGAAGGGTGAGCGACTTCTGTTTTGCCGAAGTGGGTAATGCGTACCGCAGCGGCAGGATTGTTGACTGGCGCGACAAATAATTCAGGCGAGGTGACACTCGTGCCATTATTGTCATAGGTGGTGCTGCGGACGAAGGCAATCTTTAAGCCGTCCGGCGAATAGGCGATGTCGATGAAGCCATCGGTGCCGTCGGCAAGTTGTTTGTCATCGGTACCCGCCGCATTGACGCTGAAAAGTGCGGGCTGCGACTGCCCATCTTTAATGCTCGTGTAGAGCATCGAGAACTGCGACATCGGATAGGCCGTGGCTGTGGGTGTAATTGGAACCGTTGTGAGTGTGGGAATGGGCGTGAAGGTCGCCGGCAATGTGGGCAGTCTTGCCGGATCAATCGTCACGATGATGCCGTATTGTGGCGTGGGTGTGTAATCTTTGGGATCAATAGTCGCAGTCGGCAGGGGTGTACTCAGTACGGCCTGTTGCGTAGCCGGATTAGGCAGCGTCACCTGCTGACTGTTGGAAACCACCGAGAAGATAATCAGGACAATGATCGCCAAAACGACCACCGCGCCAATGACGGTCACAAGGACATTGCCGCCGCCTGCTGGTCGTGGTAAAGCAGCGGTTGCAGTACCTCCACGCCGGGGTGCGGCAGGTGTGCCGAGTACCGCGTTCAACTGGTCGAGTGCTTGTTGGGCACGCGTGTTGGACGGATTAATCCGCAATGCTTGTTCCAACGCGGCTTTACGCTCTTGCAGGTTATCCAGCGCTGAAGCCAACCACATCCATGCGACTTCATTGTTGGGGGTTATATCAACAACCTGCCTCAGCAAACGGCTAGCAGTCGCTTTATCACCGCGCCGTGCTGCTTCGATGCCTGTTCTTAGTTTTTCGTCAAGTGAAGTGTTTCCAGCCAAGGCAGATCCTCCGGTCGTGTACACGCCGATATACTACCTATTCTATACCAAAAAGGTAATTGCATATCGTAGAGACCCGATAAGGCGATCTTACCGGGAATTAAATGAAGGTGTTTTCAGATCCTATAGGGTGAAAAAATCGTTAAAGATTTGTGGTGCAAGCTGAACCCCCTCATCCCAACCCTTCTCCCCCGAACGCAAGGGAGAAGGGCTTTGAGACACGCTTTTGGGCGAAAAATGGTGTGCAGAAAGGGTTATAAAAAACACAATTCGCACTTGCACGGTTAATAAGGTTTACGGGCGATTGAGGATCACCACAGCGACGATCATGACGAATGCAAGGATGATGAGTACACCGGCAACCATCCCAAATGTGAGTAAGGTGCGGTTTTCGGTAGCGCTGCGAACATAAGCCATTTTCTTGAGTGCGTCCCGTGCTTGCAGGTTATCGGGATTCACTTCCAAGGTTTTTTCCAACCATTTCTTGCGCTCGGATTTATTGTCGGTGGCGATTTTTGCCATCCACATCATCGCCCGTTCGTTGCGCTTATCCTGACCGAGCACCTGTTCAAAAAAGATGCGCGCGCCATCATTGTTGCCATCTTTGGCAGCGCGAATGCCCATTTGTAGGAGTTCTTCGCGGTTTGGCTGGGGACCAGCATCTTTTTTAGCCATGATCTCACCTCAATATCAAAACAATCGACATAAGCTTAATTGTAGCGTCAGATTCATAATTTTAAATAGATGTTGGTAGCGAATAAGGCCTAAACACCCACCCCACTAATCAGAAAATAGATGTAAAACAGGGTTACAACCCAGATGAGCGCGTCGGTACGATCCAAAACGCCGCCGTGTCCGGGGATAATATTGAAGCCGCTGAGGTGCGAGTCGCCCACATTGAAGTAACGCTTGAGGCGCGACTCGAAAAGATCACCGATGACCCCTAGCGGTGGCGCGATGAGTACCAGCACAACGAAAATCGGTGTAATTTTTTGGCTGGCGATGATCGTCAGTAACCCCAGCAAAAATCCACCGATAACACCCACTATAGCGC
>JACDGI010000561.1 GCA_013821665.1 Anaerolineae bacterium | reverse complement strand
GGCAGAGCGTATCCGCAAGGAGTTTGGCCGCCTTGACGTGCTCGTCAATAATGCGGCCATCTCGAATACGGGACGGAAACCAGGTGTGACCATCGAGGAGTACGCCAAGTCGACCCTCGCGAGCAACGTGCCGCTCGATGAAGTGCGCACAGTGTGGGAAACCAACGTGTTTGGTGTCCTCGCTGTTTATCAGGCCATGCTGCCACTCCTGCGTGAGTCGCCAGCAGCCAACATCGTCAATGTGTCGAGCGGAGTCGGCTCGCTGACGACGAACGCAGACCCGGCCTACCCTTACCACAAGATGTTCGGCCCCGTCTATCCTGCCTCCAAGGCGGCTCTCAATGCCATAACACTCGCCATAATGGTCGAGCTGGAGTCGACCAGTATCAAGGTTCGCCTTGTCTCTCCGGCCTTCACCAGCACCAACCTCAACAACTATGCAGGCACGGAGTCTGTCGAGGATGGCTCGCGTGAGGTGGTGCGCGTTGCGCTGCTCGGCCCGGATGACCCGACAGGTACGTTCACACGTTGGGAAAACACCAATATCCCGTGGTAATGGCATCTCAATCGAGTTATCGAAGGGATTGTCGGCACAAAGTCCGACGACCCCTTTCTCATCGAACGCTTCTGCGGTAATCAAGTTAACATTGAAATTGCATTGAGGTTGGTTGACAATCTCCATAAATAGGCGAATACTGTCAGTAGAAGGTTTGATGGAGTAGAAAGGCAAAGTCTTTTGGTAGATTTGTCAGAACAACACCATAGACCAAGGAGGAACCTGTTGAATGAAACAGGCATGAATATCCGTGAGGGTATTCGGTAAAACCAAATGTCTTGAAACCAAAATCGCGCTGATATAATCGGCGCGATTTTCTTTTTATATGCCAGCCCTCCCCTACTCAGCCTATCATGTTTGCGAACTTTTTAATGGGGTAATCACCGGTCAAGAATTTTGTTGTCGTAGGGACGAGGCCTGCCTCATCCGCTGACTATTTGCCACATGAATGAGTGTTCGCAAGGCCAAGATGTTAATGGATTGATTTCCCCCTTTTAGGTTTGAAAACTCGAACCAAATCGCGTTGACAAAATGTGAACTTATGTTCTAAAATAGAAGAGGGACTAAGCCTGAGTAGGATTGCATTAAGTGGTGGAGGTTAAAGTTGAGCATACATACCCCACCCCCAGCCCCTCCCCAAAACACAGGGAGGGGAGAAAATGCAAAATACGTGTTCCCGAAAGTGGCTGTCTTTATCAAGAAAAACACTTCCACCGTTTAGTGTGGTGCTATCTAAGCCTGTTTGCAATCACGGAAGGAACATCTTGCGTCTCAAAATGCGAAAGTAACCTTAATGGCAGTCGACTGCCGCCGCCGCCATTGCTGCCAATTGATTCAGAACTTGTATCTTGTAACTTAATTCTTGTAACTGTTTTGCACGGCGGTGGCATCAGCCGAGCAATCCGCTGCATTTGTGTCATTTCGGTGGCAATAGCCGAGCGTTCCGCCGACATAAAATGACCATTCAGCGCCGCCCTCCCGCACAGCCGCCGTCAATTCAGCGGGAAATATGCAATTTGTGCAATAACTGCAACAACAACAACAACATTTAGCAGTCCAATTCTTTGGTAACGCTTGTTAATAAATCGGTTATGCTAGAAAGTACCTTTCTATTCAAAGGTATCTTTACCCATAGTGGATGTTATTAAGGAACATAAATGCGTTTAATGTACTTTGTTTTGGCCGTGATGATTAGTCTGATGGTCGCGCCAGTGTTGGCACAGGATACAACCCCACATCTCGAAAAAGCAGATTGCTGGATGGCTTTACCAGATGGTGTCGTTGAGGGACAAAACCTCGACTGTGGTTATTTGGTTGTGCCTGAAGACCGCACCAGCAGTGATGGTAAGACGATTCAACTGGCCTATGCGGTTTTACATGCTTCGGCGGATGTGGTGAAGCCTGATCCGGTCATATACCTGTCCGGCGGGCCGGGTGGCAACGCGGTCGGTGAGATCGACGGTTGGGTAGGAACATCCTACCTCAAAGATCGTGACCTCATCCTGTTGGATCAACGCGGCACAGGCTATTCGCAACCGAGCCTTAACTGCCCCGAAGCCGAGCAAAACGAGGATAATGCGACTCAAACTTGTCATGATCGTCTCGTCGGTGAAGGCGTGAATCTGCAAGCCTATAACAGTGTCGAAAATGCGGCTGATGTGGCCGATTTACGCGTAGCACTGGGCTACAACGAGTGGAATCTCGATGGTGTCTCCTACGGTACACGTCTGGCGCTAACCGTCCTGCGTGACCATCCCGAAGGTGTTCGCAGCGTGATTATTGACTCGGTCTACCCACCTGAAGTTAGTTCATGGGAAGAGTACGGGCAGAATACAAACGACGAATTTAATAAGGTGTTTAGCGCTTGCGCCTCAAATTCGGAATGCAACACCGCTTATCCTGACTTGGAAAAGACCTTCGGCAGCATCGTCGAAAAATTGAATGCCGAACCAGCTCATTACAGCGGCACCAATGCCAGTGGTGAAGCTGTCGACAAAGATATGAGCGGCAGTGAATTCATCGACCGCGTTTTTCAAGTGCTGTACGTTACCAATAGTATCCCCTATCTGCCGCAGGTTATTACCGAAGTGGCCGCAGGTGATTATGCCGCGTTAGATAAGCTTGAAGCCGGTAATGCAACTGCCGAAAAGAGTCGCCGTCAAGCACCATCCGCAGATGTGTCCGACAGCGAAGGCATGAATCTCTCGGTCGATTGTCAGGAAGAAGTCCAATTTATGGATGAGGCCAAAGCTGTTGCCAACGTTCCGGCTGAACCCACTTGGTTGCATGACAACAGCCTAACCACGATCCAATCAGCCTTTAGCGAGTGCCAGACTTGGAATGTTCATACGGCTGCCCCCACTGAAACGCATCCCGTCGTCAGCGATATTCCCACGCTGGTCGTGGCCGGTGAATTTGACCCGATTACGCCTGCCAAATGGGCGGAAAGTGCTGCCAGTCATCTCAAGAACAGTTTCTATTTTCTGTTCCCCGGTGGCGGTCATGGTGTCATCGACATGAACGAGTGTACAACCGGCATCATGCAGGCCTTCCTTGATGATCCGACTCAGAAACCCGATGGAAGCTGCATTGCCGACATCAGCGAACCACAGTGGGTTCTGCCTTCGTGATCTAATCTCAATATCCGGTAAAACAGCAATCGCGCTGACACGGTCGGCGCGATTGCTGTTTAAAAGTTTTGACCTCACCTTAAGGATATTCGCCTATGTTTCGTGGAAAATCATCCGAGCCACCACCACCGTTTGCCATTCAAGTATTGACCCCCGACTACCTGATTGAAGGTCATATTCCCCGCAACATGACGTGGCATAGTCTAGTTGAAATCGAAATCGCCCCGGCTCATTATCAGCCAACAGGTACGATGACCTTACCCGCAGGTTCTGCTCCCCTGCTCCATGTCCAGCAGAACGCATTGGTCGCCATCATGCCACAAGATGAGGCGTGTGCCACAGATGTACTCAAAGGTTTTGGCACGCAGCATCTGCTTAAAGTGACGATGTTGCTCAACCACTATCGCTTTACAGGCATGGCCTTTGCCACATCGGATAACATTAGTACTTTAACCTACGCCGATGCCATCCTGATGCAAGATGCGACCATTGATTGTCTGATCGTGGGCGCACAACGCAAAGTATGGACAGCGCCATTAGCCCTTATCTATACCCGCAAGATGTTGCAGGGTCTTTTCGCGATTTGATAGTTTTGGCACACGCCCAAACGAATAGCGCTTTAAAAACCGTTCCGTGAATTGCGCTGGGCAGCATGTGCGCCGGAGTAAATAAACGGCGTGAAGGCATCAATGACGACCTGAGGCAGATTGGCTTCCTCACAGGCGGCCATCATATAGTTGATCCAACGGTCACGCTGGGCATCGCTGATGCTCAACGGTTGGTGGACTGCAACGGCTGTATAAAAACCACCACGCTGTTTGGTATGCTCGCGTGGGCCACCGAAATATTCACCCAGAAACAGTGCCATCCGCCCCACATGATCGTCATCCGGGTTTTCGAACAATGGCACCATCAATGGATCATTAAACACATAGCGATAAAAGATGCTCGCAAGACGCTGCATTCCCGCTGCGCCACCTGCTAACTCATACAGTGTTTCGCTCATAACAATAAACCTTTCTCTCTAAGCAACCATTATATTCCTTTTGGTCAAGCCGAATAAACCACCTATATATTCTTTGCTGCAGCAATACCAAGACAGCACAGCGAATACGAACCCCCACCCTAACCCTCCCCCGCAAGCGATGGAGGGAACCAATCAAAGGTTCGTTTTCGCGACATTTACTTTGGACTACTTGTATGTCTCTGCGGTAAATCTGCATATTGGCTCAAAACGGTTCAGATTGGGTGTATTCGGTCTAGGTTTCGCATGGAGCGCGTGCTAAAATCCATCCCCTTTTGACTCGAAAATTTTCATATCTTGTCCGAAATATCACCTATTGCGAGGCTACTCATGCGTTTAGGAATCGATTTTGGAACGACCAATTCGGCTGCGGCTGTCTATGATGGGCAGCACCTGCATCCCATCGAAATGACTATGCCGCAGCACTCGGCACTTCTGCCATCCCTCCTGTATATTGACCGTGAACAACACGCCAAAATGGGCCTCGAAGCCAGCGCCGAATATGTGGCACACGAAACCGGACGCGCCGTTCGCTGGCGCAGCCGACAAGCCGGTACGCTGGAATACTGGGTGGCGACCGGTGGCAGCCCCGAACTCGTGACCGAAAATATCATCGTGACCTTTGACGATGCAGCCCACGGTCGGCTGCTGCAATCCATCAAAACAGGCCTCCGTAACGAACTCTACAGCGGCACCCAAATCTTCGACCGTTATTACACCCTTGATGAACTAATCGCGCTCGTACTAGGCAAGCTAAAAACGGCTGCCGAAAACCAGTTTGAGCAGACGCTTGATGAAGTCGTGATCGGTCGTCCGGTCAAATTTTCAGAGAAAGCATGGGTTTCAAACCGCGCCGAGGAGATTATTTATAAAGCAGCCCTGAGCGTGGGTTTCAAGCAGATCAGCTTCCAAGCCGAGCCGATTGGTGCGCTGTATGTTTATCACACGGCAACGGCTAAACGCACACGAGCGCTGGTGTTCGACTTCGGTGGTGGTACGCTCGACCTGACCATTGCCGAGGTGGGTGGTGGGATTGCACCGCATGTACTGGCCTCACGCGGTGTACTGGTCGGTGGTGATGACCTCGATAAACGCATCATGAAGTCGCTGTTGAAATATTTTGGTGAAGACTCCAGTCGTGATCTACGCCTGCCGCATGACTTCGTGGATATGCTGGAAGACTGGCAAACCATGCCCGAACTCTCGCGTCCGCATAACGAGGACATCTTACGCAACCTCAGAGCCACTAGCAAACACCCCGAAACGATTGATGCCCTACGCTCGCTGGTGACTAAAAAC
>JACDGI010000560.1 GCA_013821665.1 Anaerolineae bacterium | reverse complement strand
GGTGTATACTATCAGACAATTGTATAGAATCATCGAGTGTGAATGTTATGTCAAAACGACCGGATCGCCGTGGCCCACGTACCCGCCGTCTTCTCCGTGATGCGCTAATTTCCTTGATTCTGGAAAAAGGTTATGATGCCGTTACCGTACAGGACATAACCGATCGCGCCAATTTGGGCCGCGCCACATTCTATTTGCACTTCAAAAACGGTAAAGACCAGTTATTGATGAATAGTCTGCGCGAGATGTTTGACGATCTCAAAGCGCGGATTGCACCCCCATCACCGGATGTCCCTTTAGGCGATATGATGATTCGCACAGTTCCGTTCCAACATGCTTTTGAGTATCGTGATCTTTATCGGGTGACGCTGCTCAGCCAGCAGGGCACAGCCGCCATCGTCAATGGCATTCGCGAGTATCTCGCAGGTAGTATGCGTGAACGTATTGATGTTGCGATTGGCGAACGTCAGCCGCTCGTACCGCTCGATGTTCTAGCCAACTATCTGGCCGGCGCGATGATCTCTTTAATTAGCTGGTGGCTGAAACAAGATTCGAATTACACGGCTGAACAAATGGCTGAGATGTTCCGCCAATTATCGATGCCGACCATCAGCACGGTTTTGGGAACAGGTTCTTCATCAACCTAACGTTCGAGTGGTTTGCTCTCGTCGTTGCCCCAATCTTTCCATGAGCCATCGTATACCGCACCGTTATTAAAGCCTGCGACTTGTAAGGCTAATAGGCCATAACTGGCTGAAACGCCGCCGTTACAATAAACAATAACTTCCGGCGTATCGGATGTAATACCGATTGAACCGAATTGAGTACGTAGTTGATCCGGCGCAAGCATTGTCCCATCAGGGTTGACCAGTAGATTACGAGGTTCGTTGACCGCACCGGGGATATGTCCGGCTCTGGTTGCGCGGGCATAATCTCCTCGGAATTCTTCCGGCGTGCGTACATCCATGAGCTTTGTTGATGTACCTAACTTCGCCAGTATATCCTTAGCGTTGCGATAGATACTGGGGTTGGGCTGCGCTACAAATTGTTTGGGACTTACCTCGGCAACATCAGCCGTTATGGGACGTTCCTCTGCAATCCACTTCTTCCAACTGCCATCCAGCACCGCCACCTGTGTATGCCCGTAATAATTGAGCGACCACCACAAACGCGCCGCAAACATGCCGCTCGCGTCATCGTAAATCACCACCAACGTATTTTCGTCAATACCAGCGCGGCTCATAACCTCGGCGTAGCGTTCCGGTTTGGCAATTTGGGCGTGGCGTGGGTCAGCCGGATCAGTGATTTCCTTGACCCAGTCGATAAAGACTGCGCCGGGGATATGTGAAACATCATAATCGGCGCGATGGTTGAAGTAATGTGGTGTTGGCTGGTTCGCTGGCAGCACATGCCCACGAATATCGATGATACGCAAGTTGGAATCTTGCAAATGGGCTTGCAGCCATTCGGTTGTGACGAGCGGGTTGGTGAGCATAATCAAGGCCTATAATGGTGTGATACAGATGTCATGTCGAAGACCGTTTACTTCGGCTTGGGCCAATTAATCCGGCATTCGTCGTTGCCACCCCGTGCAATCGTATTGCATCGGGCGATAACGTTGCCATTGTAGCGCACTTCAAATGATTTGGTCACGTTGCCATCTTCGGATTCCTGCCGCCAGAAGAGGCGTAAAGCGTTGCTGAGTTGTTCACGCTTGGGCGTGGTGGTACCACATTCGGGCGGCGCTTTGGTCTGGTCGCCCTGTAAGATGATACGGAAGCATTTCTTGGATTCAATCGTATCGCCCGGAACGCGATCACCACTATAATCGTCATTCGTTCCGGCCACACCGCGCACGAAATCCCCTTTTTGGACGTTCAGGTTGTTATCACTGGCATTGTAAAAAGTGAAACTAGAGTCACTGTAATATAAGACCACAGGCACACCATCCACAGGGGCTGGTGGGTTGGAAGACAGGATGAAACCAGCGGCAGCGACGATGATAATCGCTAAAACTGCCGCAATGACGTATTTGCGCCATCCACTTTTTTGTCCTGTAGTCGAAGCTGGCTTCGGCTTAGCTGCTGCCTTACCCACAACCGGCTTAATTGGTAGATTTTGAGGGCGGGTACTTATGGTCGTGATGGTCGGCAAATCGAGTGTATCGATACCGTAGCCATGTTGGACTGCGGTTATAAATTCCACAGCCGTGCGATGCCGATTTTCTGGATCTTTTTCGAGGGCCTTCAGAATTTCTTGCTCGACGGCAACCGGAATTTTAGGATTTTTACTGCGTGGCGGTGGCGGCGGATCGCTGATGTGACTGAGTGCAATTTCCATTGGCGAGTCACCGGTAAAAGGCGGTTCGCCGGTGAGCAATTCGTATAACACCACACCCAATGAATAAATGTCACTTTGCGCCATTGCTTTATGCGAAGCCGTCGCTTGTTCAGGTGCGATGTAACGCGGTGTACCGAAAGCCGTCCCTAATGTGGTTTGTGTGGATGACTGCATCACCAAACCAAAGTCGGTCAGAATCGCGGTATCATCATCGGTTATCAAAATATTAGACGGTTTAACGTCGCGGTGGATAACACCATTGGCATGGGCGTAATCGAGCGCGAAGGCGACCTGCATCAGGATGCGCACGACCCGCTTGACCTCCATTGCCTGACCATCACCCTTGAGCCGCTTAAACTCTTGCGCCAGATCGCGGCCCTTGATGAGTTTCATGGCGAGGAAGTAAAGACCCTCCAGTTCGCCATACTGGTAAATAGTAATGATGTTGGGATGTTCAAGTTTGGCAAGTTCGCGGGCTTCACGCTGAAAGCGTTTTGTAAGGGTATCGTCGTCGTTGGCATCATCATGGGCCAACACTTTAATGGCTGCGGTTCGACCAAGCCGGGTGTCTTCACCCCGATAAATGCGAGCCATACCACCCGTCGCCATTAATGCGTCCAGTCGATAATCACCGACGAGACGACCAATTAATGGGTCTACTCGAGTACCCGAACGGGTTTGTTTGCTCACGACTTTATCCTTTTCTTTGTCGGCCTTGGCCCACCTAAATCCATTATAAGGCCCATATAGGTTTAGGTAGCTGTAAGAGTTAAGTCATTGCCAACAAAAAAGCGGCAGGGGTTCAGCCAACCGCTTTTAAAGTCATACCTGATGCAGATTACTTTTTTCCTTCGCCATCCAAGTTAGGCAACACACCTAATTCAATGGCTTCGTCGAAGGAAATTTCTTTACGCCCGGTGCCTGTATTGACCATTTCGGCCAATCGGTCAATGTCAAACATATCGTCGGCAGCACTGGAGTCCATCAATTGATCAAATAGACCGAGATCAAAGTTTTGAATAGGATCTAATTTGACGTGTTCGGGTTCCTCGACAGGCATGTCTGGTTTGACAGCCAACTCAAGCTCGACCTTTTCAACTTCGTTGGTGGCTGCTTTGCGTTTACTGGCTGTGGTATGGGTGACGGCTGCGGGTTTGGGCGTTTCACCCGGTTGGATGAGGAAGGCGGACGCGCCCAGCAAGGCGATTAAGTCCTGTGCGGCACGGCGACCATAACGGGTAATGCTGCCGAACTGGCGACTGCCTGCTTGACCATCATAAACGACGCACATAAAGTGATGCAAACCGACCGATAGGACGAACACGTCCTTATCATCGCCATCATAGAAGTGAATGGTTTGCGCTTGCCCACCCACCAGCGGAGACATTTCGATGGTGGTCATCACGGTCGGGATAAGTGCCTTCGTCAGCAATTCACGGTCGAGATAGCCCGGAGCGCCATCTTCCAGCAAGACCTCACCGTTACGTGCGGACAGGATGATCGCCATTGCGCCCACGTCCACCAACATCTGCTTGATGATGGTACGAGCATTCTGTAAGTTGAGCGGTGGCAGTGGGCCGTGGTCGATAACGCTTGTGGCGTTGCCCGCAACCGGACGCGCGGCTTCGATAATATTCTCGTTTTTTAACCCGGCAACAAAGACGCGCAACAATTGGTGAACATCGACCGGACGACGTAGATAAACAAAAGGTGCTTCGCCTTCCGTTTCTTCGTCAACGGTTTCAGGGTCATCTTCATTGGCAAGTATCAATACACTGGTTTCAGGGGCAATTTTCTTAACTTCTAGCGCTAGAATGAGTCCCTGCATGTCATCATCCAGCTCCCAACTGGTGACCATGAGGTTGGCATCACTATGGCGTAATTCTTCCAGCGCATCTGCTCCACTTGGTGCATCGACTTGGATGATCGATAAGCCAAGCAAATCAGTGGCGCTGCGAATAATGCGCGAAATATTTTGCGTGGGATCTACAGTAATGACTCGCGGCAGAGAGGGCATATTGACTAGGCGATGAGGTCTAAATCAGATCGCTGATGACCTATTATTCGCCTCCACTCCTTTCCGAATTGGCTGCAATAATTATTATACTGCACTTCAGTGCTTCGGATAGGTGCTTAAATAGGACAATGAATTAAGATTTGAGTGGTACTTTTGTCCTCTTTTATACAGCACATGTCCAACGATGGCGCATCAGTTCCAGATTATAGAGCGTTAATCCACCAACGTAGTTCGGCTTAGCCTTGTAGTGCTGAACCGAATTGGCATGTGCTTTGTGGTAACGGGTTTCCTGTGTGACGAAGTAACTGACCCAGTGCCACATGCGTATGTAAAAGGCTTCATAGACGACAATGGGGGCCGTTACACGTATGAAATCATCTTCCATCGCAAAAGCATTTTTCGTAGTTGGTATGGTAGCCATCAGCCGGATTTGTTCCCACGCGGACTGCCTATTGTGTTTATTTAACGGGATTTCTCGGCTAAGCGTGTTTTTCATCCAATCGTCGAACTGTTTATCGCGCGTATCCATGTGCAACCTCACCGGGCAAGTGTACTGTTTCGAGTTGATGGCGTAGGTTTTCGCGGGCGTAATGTAACCGGCTCTTCACCGTACCCAAAGGACAATCCAGAATCTCAGCAATTTCTTCGAGGCTCAAGCCGCTTAAATAATGAAGCGCGACCACGACACGCTGGTTTAAATTGAGTTCACCAATCGCGTCGCGTACTTGGCGTTGGGTTTCACTATGCTCGGCCAAGTGGTCAGGTGACAGCCAATTGGGACTGATCAATCGATCAACCATGCCATCCAGCGAGATCGTCCGCCGTTTCTGACGGGTGACCCAAGTATAACTTAAGTTCACGGTGACACGGTACAGCCAAGGAATCAACGGTAGGTTTGTATCAATACGGTTAGCGTAGCGGTGGATTTTTAAGAAACATTCTTGGGCAATGTCTTCTGCGGCTGCATTGTCTTGGGTGATAACAATGGCTGAGCGGTAAACCTGTGCGTAATATCGGTCAAAAAGGTGACCGAGCGCATCCAAATCATTCTCGCGAACACGCTCGATAAGATATGCGTCGCTGAGTTCACTATCTAAGTCGGGCATCTAATTTACCCTCGCGTTATGAAAAATAGATTGCTAATAATGAATTACTATGCATGAGTTC
>JACDGI010000559.1 GCA_013821665.1 Anaerolineae bacterium | reverse complement strand
TCTTGAAGATCACCAATAGTATAGCACAGCTTACTAAAGGTGTCATTCTCACAACCGAGTTTGGCACCTTTTTTATTTGTTTCTTAAGGGTATTTATGAATTAACAAGGGAAAACGTCCCACCAGCAGCGTTGAAGTTTAATCAATATTGCCTGACGAATAGCATGTCTTGACGGATTTCATTTTTCCGACAGGCTACCGTTAAAAGTATTGATCAAATTAGTTGTTGGGGAAATTGACGGGACAACAGGTGCAGCCGCACCATCACATGCCCTATAAACGAAAATGCCTTCTGCATAAGTCTGTGGTGGACATCAGAAGGCACTCACTCAACCGCCGGGGCGGCTAAGTAAATGCGCGCCCAGCTTGCACCTCTTTAAAGAGGCTGCGTGCAACCTTTTTGAGTGGCTGCATTGCACTTAATAATAGCAATATTAAGTCGCGCATGCAAGTCATTCCCGGTGGGAATGGCTTAACTTTGCTAAAATTTAACGGTTTTCAAACATTACTCACGGCTGCCGAGGCTTATTTTCACCTCGGATATGCGGTGATTCCGCTTTTGGGCGACTTTGATCCCAACCGTCCTAAAGTGGCGACGCGGTCATGGTCGGCTTATCAACAACGGCTTGCAACCCTCGATGAGATCAGCCAGTGGTTTTCAGAAGAGGGGGACGCGGGTGCTTTGGGCATCGTCACCGGACGCGTTAGCCATCTCGCCGTGCTTGACTTCGACTCGGCTGATTTGTTCACAGATTTTCGTCGGCGCTTCCCCAACTTGCTTGATACGCGCACCATTCAATCGGCAGGACGCGGTTTACCCCATCTCTATTTTCATGTGCCTTCGCATTTGCACCTCGCCAGCCAAAAGAGTCAGGGTGTTGATTTGCTGTCGGATGGGCGTTATGTGGTCGCGCCGCCCACGATTATCAATGCACAAGCCTACAAAATCACACGCGCTGGGATGCCGCGCAGCCTGACTGAACATGATATTCAGCGCCTGCAATCGTTTATGGCGGAGCAGAAAAGTACATCATCAGTATCCATACCCATTAACCCCCGCCCCAGCCTTCCCGTGTATATGGGGGAGGGAGCAAAAGAAGGTCTCAGACCCTCCACTACGTTAATACCGTTGGGGCACATGCCTTTACCGCTCAACCTAGTCCTCCAAGAAAAACGGGAGGAATTAATCTCTCCCCTACCAGAAATGTATCCCGCTGATGTATCAGCCTGTATAGAAGGAAGGGTGCAAGGCACACGCGCAAGTTTGCACGGCCTGTATCATTATTGGCGCAGCAAGACCGCCCGTAATGAGGCACTGTTCCGCACGGCCATCTATGCCCGCGATCATGGTTGGGATCAAAGCCAAACCCGTTCCGCGCTGGTCGCACTGCACGTCAGCCAAGCAGGGATGAATACGACACATGAAACACAGGCCATCCGGCAACGTGAAGCCTACGCGACCATCCGCAGCGCGTTTTCGAGGCCTGCGCGTTTCCATAATGAAAGGGAGGGTCACAGAGCCTCCCCTACGGAACACAAAGGGAATTCCTTACCCAACAGCGTGCGTGAGGCATTGATGCAGCGCAAACTCACCTATGTGGTTCGCACATTGGAAGGGTTATTGCAAGCCGGTTTCCGAGCAGGTAAAGGTTTCAGCACTGACCAAGCTATCGAAACCTTGAAAGGCATCGTAGGCCGCGATTCAGTCTATAACGCACTCAACGCCCTTGCCGCAAATGGTCAACCTTTTTTCCCGCAGCACATCCCCTCTGCACTCCCCAAAGCCTCTAACGAGGCTGCAAACCAGAAACAGCCATTGAAAACAAAAAAATGCTTTTTTGTTACTGAGAAAAAATCAGGAATAAAAAAAAGAGGCATCCAACCACGGCGCTTCAAGATACCAACCACTAAAGATTTATGTCGCTTGTTGGGTGTCAAAACCTCCGGCAGCGACCCATTGACGCGAGACGACCTCAAGAGCGCCCATCAAACACGCATGGCGCTGCACCGCGAACTGATCAAACGCCGCCCCGCTGAATATTCCCGCCGCTGGTTGGCGAACCGTCTGGGTGTGTCGCGCCGGACGATCAACACCTATAACCGTTTGATTCCGATCCACACGCGGCCTACCTATCAGGAGAGCGGCCTCTCGTGGGCAAGCATCGACAGCCTGCTTAGTGATGAAGCGCTGGCAGGTGCCTTTATAGAAACGCTGACTGGCAAGAAATATCCGGCGCTGCACGCGATTGCGGCAAATCTGTTGGCAAAAGGCACCTATATTCGCCTTAAACAGCGCACTTCGAACCTATATTGGTACGGTTCGGATGATCCACCACCGAACATTCTGTTCAAAGACAAATCGGTAGCAATTGAATCGCCAAGTCGCCAAATACGCCAAGAGCGAGATTATGAAAGCCAGCCGTATCCGGGGGGGAAAGAGGAGATTGAACCGCAGAGGCGCAAAGAAGGAGGAGATCAGAAAGAGCAATTGAACCACCGAGTCACAGGGAGGCTTCGCACAGCCACAGAGTCCGCCGAGATCAAGGCAGAGCGTTTGAGTAATATTGTAGGGGTAAGGCGTGCCTCATCCGCACAAATACCCTCCCCTACCGCGATTGTCGTGTCTAAGGTAGAGCAGGAAGCCCTTGCCCAAACCATCTACACGCGCATTGATGGATTGAGCTTGAAGAACGCGCGGAAACTCGCCAAAACCTACACCGAGAAAAATATTCATTTGGCGCTGCAACGCTTACAGCAGCGAACCAATCTTGATAATCCGAGCGGCTTTTTCGTCAGCATTTTACGCTCGACTGCACGTATGGAGGAGCGGATTTAAAGATTATTACCCGAACCTGAAAATACATTGCCTACTGATGGCCCTAATAAGGCTAAAACGACAATCACGACGATGGCAACTACGATCAGCACAATAATGTAGGTCAATAAATTAGGTCTGTCAGAAGGCGGTTTGTCGTTCATATATATCAGTCCTAATCTGGAGTGGTGTTTAAAGATCTCTGATCAAGTTTGCTGGATCGTTGCTTATGGCTGGCCCTAATAAAGAAAGAATGACACATACAGCAATGACGATGGCAATCACAATTAGGGTTAAAGTAAAGATTTGCCATTTCGGTTTATCAGGAGGCGGATTGTCGTTCATCAATTATTTTTCGTCTGCCGTACTCATATACTCAAAGTATAGTCCTAAATAAAAAATCGCCAGCCGAAATAGTTTCGACTGGCGACTTGTATTAAGCTAAAAGCGAGCCGCTAAAAGCCAATTGCTGCCTGATTAGGTCAGGGGAGGAACCGGCGGGAAGCGACGAATGCTGTCGTCTTCCTTGGTAACAACACGGTCAGCAGGATAGCTCTGGCTTTCCTTCACCAAATCTTCTTGAGTGTAAGGTGCGGCATTCGGGTCAAAGCCCTTCCAGCCGCCTTCACGCCATTGCTCGGCACGGTTCTTGATGTCAACGGGATTATAACGCTGCAAAACGTTGGAGGCAGTAGTCGCATCGTCGTCATTGGTGACGGCGACTGTTACCAAGGCATTACCACGGCGAACGGACTCGACATAATGCTGTGCGTCTTCCTCAGGAATGCCGAGGTGCATCAGCGAAGCCGCGATGCCACCGGTCACTGCGCCAGCCGCACCACCGACGACTGCGCCAGTTGCGCCGCCCAAGAGAGCAACCAACGGACCAGCCGCTATGATCGGGCCGATACCCGGAATAACGATGGCGCTCAAAGCCACGACTGCGCCGGTGATACCACCGACGACGGCACCGAAACCGCCACCTTCACCACCAGATACATCTTCACTGGTGTCTACAACTTGATCAGCGGCCAGATTGTTGTAGGCTCCTGTGGCGTTATTGGCCGCTAAGCCAATGTCGTCACGCGAGAAACCTTCTGCGACCAGCGCCTTAACAGCCATGTTGGCGGTATCAAAATTATCGTATACAGCTACAACGTTACCTTTGTTTTCCATGATCGTTTTTACCTTTCCGTAAAACCGAAATTATCTAATCAGCTCATCCACCTTTATGCGGTGGACTTGAGCTTATGACCTTAGTTTATGACACAACCACAGGGAAAGATTGAGCGTAAGAGTTCATTTTAGCTAGGCCATATGGAGTCAAAATTTCTAGGCCAATTGGCTAACCTTGGGCAACAAAAAGGGAGCGTATAAACGCTCCCTAGAATAGAGGGTATAGGATGAACTTAGCTGCGAGGCATATTCGGAGGGTTATAAGGGAAGTGGCGCACAGCCTCATCTTCACCATAATAGGGTTGGTCGATGCCGACGACCGGCGCTTCAGCCTCGGTTTTAAGATCTTCGTTGGTCAGTCCGGGTTGTGCGTCCGAAGCCTGCCAGCCTTTTTGCCGCCATTCATCCGCGCGGCGCTTGAGGTTGACGGGTTGGTAACGGCGCAAAATGTCCGAAATGAGCGAAGATTGGTTTTCATCTTTGGAAGTCACGGTCACGACAGCGTTGCCGCGACGGATGGCCTCGGCATAATGATCGGCTTCATCATCGGAGATGCCCAGATGAATAAAGGAAGCCGCCACACCACCGCTAATCGCGCCAGCAGTACCACCGACGACCGCGCCGGTTGCCCCACCGAGGAGCGCAACCAACGGGCCAGCCGCGATAATCGGGCCAACGCCGGGGATCACTATGGCAGTTAGCACTACCGCTGCGCCAGCCAGACCACCGACGACCGCGCCAAATGCGCTGCCTTCCGGGCCGGTGACATCTTCATATTTATCGACGTTGGCTTCGAGGTTATTATATTCCCCTTTTTGCCCGCCGTTGTTGACTGCCAAACCAATATCGTCTCTTGAGAAGCCATCGTTTACCAGATCCTGCACAGCCTTGTTAGCTGACTCAAAATGATCATAAACGGCTACAATTGTTTCAAAGTTCGCCATGTTTCCCTCTCCATAAAGCTTACAATTTAGACTGCCCCGATACACCGTTTTTTGGGACGATGCTTATGTCTTCAGGCTATACCCAAAACAGGATGGGGTTACGGGCATAACAGGTCATTTTAGGTAGGTCAATGGGATAGCATACAGAGTAGGATAGGTGGCTAATGTAACAGACGTTGCAGTTGTTGTTCATTTAGTGCATCAATTGCATATTTCCCGCCGAATTGCACGGCGGATGTGAGGGAGCGCAGCGCCGAAGTGACATTTTGTGTCGGCGGGAGGCTCGGCTGCTGCCGCTGAAATGACACAAATCCGGCGGATTGCTCGGCTAATGCCACCGCTGTGCCATTTGGGTCTGCCGCTGCTGTCATTGCTTTCATTTTTGCGGTGATGGATGGACAGTTAGTGACATGCGACATTCTCCAAAATAAGTCCAAAAGCTCTTCTATTTTAGAACATAAGTTCATAATTTGTCAACCAAAATCGGTTCGAGTTTTCAAACCTAAAAAACCAACTGCCTATTCTACTGCCCTGCCCTGTGCAATCGGCTATAATAGCGCTATCTGCTTAACGATCTCGCTCGATAGGATTGAACA
>JACDGI010000558.1 GCA_013821665.1 Anaerolineae bacterium | reverse complement strand
CCATTGTCTCGTTCGTCCAATTGATGGATATTTTCCTACTGGTTGCGGTGTTGTATATTTTCACCGTCGCCATGTATGAGTTGTTCATCGGCGAACTTGAACTGCCGAAGTGGTTGGTGATCCACAATTTCGATGAGCTAAAAACCATTCTAAGTAACCTGATTATACTGATTGGTGCGGTCTCGTTTTTGAAGTATTTTCTCGAACGCAATGATCCAGCCTCTACGTTATTGTATGGCTTGGCTTTTGGAATTGTTGCTTATGTGCTTGTTTTATATCGTAGTCACGGTCACGATGATGTACCGTCTGAACCACATTAAGGAAGAGAAACAATGGCAGATATTCGTTTACAAAGACTTGCAAATGTATTGGTTGATTACGCTTGTGATGTAAAACCCGGTATGTGGGTTGGTATTTTGGGTGACGTAAACACGCTGCCGGCCTTGCGTGCGGTTTATGCCGAAGTCTTGCGTTATGGCGGTAATCCTTCTGTGTTCATCAGCGATGAAACGATGGCACGTCAATTTGCCCGTGAAGCCACGGATGACCAAATCGCTTGGCTTGACCCTAGCATGAGTCTCTACTATGAAAAAGCCGACATCTACATCCGTGTTGGCTCCAGCAATAACACGCGTGCCATGACCAATGTGGATGCCAAGCGTGTGCAGAAGATCGCGGCAGCACGTAAGTCGTGGCTTGATACACGACTGACACGTAGTGCCAAGTTGGATTTCGAATGGGTTGGTACATGGTACCCAACCGAAGCCAGTGCTCAGGAAGCCAACTTGAGTCTCGAAGAATATGAGAACTTTATTTATGGCTCTATGTTCCTCGACCACGAAGACCCTGCTGGAGAATGGCGCAAACTTTCGGCTGAACAACAGTTCAAGGTGGATTGGCTCAAGGGTAAAAAGGACGTCAAGCTGCAAGGCCCGAATGCCGACATTACGCTATCGATTGAAGGGCGTACCTTCATCAACAGCGATGGTCACAAAAACATGCCCAGTGGCGAAATCTTTACGGGGCCAGTTGAAGACTCGGTCAACGGTTGGATTCGTTTTGATTACCCCAGCATTGTAGCGGGTAGGGCAGTCTCAGGTATCGAGCTGAAATTTGAGAACGGTAAAGTCGTCAACGCCAAGGCTGAAACCAACGACGATCTTTTGCAAGCCCAACTGAATACTGATGCAGGTGCGCGTTATCTTGGCGAATTTGCTATCGGCACCAATTTTGGCATCAATCGTTTCACTGGCAACATTCTCTTTGATGAGAAAATTGGTGGCACAATACATATGGCGATTGGTATGGGCTACCCTGAAACTGGCAGCCATAATCGCAGTGCTGTCCACTGGGACATGATCTGCGACATGCGTAATAACAGCACTATTCATGTTGATGGTGAGTTGTTCTACCAGAATGGTCAATTCGTCGTCTAAGCGAGGCGGTTGTTCAATAAAAGGCCACTGTTCATAAGAGGATAGTGGCTTTTTGTTGTGTTTGACCTGATAAACCGGTGATAACAGGTAACAGATGGTTAAATTGTTACGAAGATTTACCTGCTTTGCAGGTGGAGCAGGTAAAAAAGGGTCGTTTTGAGGCCATTTATGAAGATAACGCTTGGAAGTTCAAACCGAATTCAAACGATCAAAACGGGAAAAATGTGGTAGAATTTTTGTTCTCATTGCGGTCATAGAATGCTGTTTGCAAAAAATGGCATTACAGGACTATTTTCGACAGCGGCGTGCAAAGCTATTCAAGCGATTGGCTTGCAAATTATGAATAAATATTGAACGTTTGTCTTGCAAATTTGATGCGAAGAAAATACAGACAAAATCAAAAGATGGTATTTCTAGGAAAACTCCATTTTCGGAGAGTTAACTGCTGATGAAGCTGCGCGAGTTTGGTTTTTTGCCAAAGCATAGCGGCTGACTTTAGTGATAGTCACAAATATGAAATGATACACGAAATTGAGAGTATAATTGACGACATTCAGTAGCAAGTAAAATGAAGTGAATCTGTGGCAATTACTTCCGAATTCGAAAATGAGCTTCAGAAATTGTTAACTGGCCTGACCGACCATCCAACGCATGAGTATGGCCCAAAGCAACGTCAAAAATTATTCTATTTATTTAAGTCAGACCCATTTGGGATGTTGGTCTGGAGATGGTTAGCGTTTATAACGGCGCGCCATGTTCTCCCAATTTATGAAGTATTTGCATCTGAACTGAACCAAAATGACTGGTACTTTAATCTAAAATTTCCAAGACGATCTCTGTACATGGCGAAGAAAGTCCTACTTGGAAAAGAGCAAGCACAAGTTGGTTACGATATGGCTAACGGTGCTTATGATCCGAAGGACTTCGATTATGGGTGGCGTGCTTTACGACCTGTACCTTTCAATGTATATCAAGCCAGTTGGGCTGCAAGCATGGCACTATTAGAAGTGTCTGCAAATGACCTTGACCCGTTTAGACATTTGGCAAACATAGCATTTTATAGCGATGGTTTTACCATTGCGCGAGGAATAAGTAAGGATATACAAGCTACTTATCCAGATAGTATACCCGGTGAAGATTTTACAGATGCATTATGGGCAGAAAGCGGGCATAGTGATACTGCTGCAGCCGCTTCTTCTGCTTGGGCTTGTGAAGGATTATCTAGGGAACCTGACCCGAATAAATTACTTGAGTTTTGGCATTGGTGGCTAACAGAAGCTATTCCTCAAGCTTGGGAGTTAGCTGAAACGCATAAAAGCGCTTAGCAACGGCTGACTTTATGGCTGAATAACTCCCGATAACCCCGCTTTACAGAAGTAATCTCACCTCAAAGTGCAGCAGGGGCGGCACATAGATACCGTCCCTACAACAAAGCCATTTAGTTGTTAGATCCATGCTATTCGAGTTATGAGATGAAGGAATAACAGCGGACATAGGCAACAAAAAAACCTCAGATGAGAGGTTTTCATTGTTCAACCTTATGGTGGTGATACCTGGACTCGAACCAGGGACCTATGCATTATGAGTGCATCGCTCTAGCCGGCTGAGCTATATCACCATGAATAGCGGGGACAGGACTCGAACCTGCGACCTCCGGGTTATGAGCCCGACGAGCTTCCACTGCTCTACCCCGCATCGTATGAGAAGAATAATAGCAGTCGGGTAGGGCACTGTCAATGGTCAACCAAGCGGGGATACTCTAACTTCACAGGTTCTCATACTTGCCTTATAACGGCCAGTAAACTTATCCCTTTTTATCATCTTTTTGCCTAAAAGACCCTTTGCTCATGTGCGATTTTCCGCTATAATTCTCAGTCCAATACGAACTGACGTTCTGAAACGGAGCCTGACATGCCCCCCTTCCAGCTTGTCTCGGAGTTCCAGCCCACGGGTGATCAACCCACCGCCATCGCTGGCTTATTAGATGGCCTTGAAAAAGGTTTACAACATCAAACTTTGCTCGGCGCGACGGGAACCGGTAAAACCTTTTCGATAGCTCAAGTTGTCCAACAAGTTCAGAGACCAACTTTGGTGCTCGCCCATAATAAGACTCTTGCCGCCCAGTTGTATTCCGAGTTCAAAGAGTTCTTCCCCAAAAATGCGGTTGAGTATTTCGTCAGCTACTACGATTACTACCAGCCGGAAGCCTATGTGCCGCGCATGGATTTGCACATCGACAAAGAAACGCAAATCAACGAGCAAATTGACCGTTTGCGTCTTGCCGCTACAGCCGCGCTTTTCTCGCGCCGTGACGTACTGATTGTGGCCTCCGTCTCCTGTATTTATGGTATCGGCAGCCCGCAAGCATGGGGACGTTCAACCGTTGAACTTCAAGTTGGCGATACCATTCGTCGTGATACCATTCTCCGTAAACTCGTTCAAATCCAGTATTCGCGTAACGATCTTGACCTTCACCGTGGAACCTTCCGCGTGCGCGGTGACACACTCGAAATCGTTCCCGCTTATGCTGAAACAGCCTATCGTATCCAATTATTCGGTGATGAAATTGAACGCATAGTTGAGTTCGACTCCTTAACCGGCGAAATCCTTGGCGAATTCAAAGAAATTAAAATCTTCCCGGCCAAGCAGTTCGTGACCGATGAAGACAAGACCAAACAAGCTGTTCACGATATTGAAGTTGAACTTGAAGAAACCATCCTCAATTTTCGACGCGAAGGCAAGCTCTTGGAAGCCCAGCGCATCGAACAGCGCACGCGCTATGATCTCGAAATGATTCGCGAAGTCGGATATTCCTCTGGCATTGAAAACTACTCGCGCCATCTCGATCAACGTCCTGCCGGCAGTCCACCGTCCACCCTCATTGATTACTTTCCCAGCGACTATCTGATGGTCATCGACGAAAGCCATATGACCGTGCCGCAGTTACGTGGTATGTACAACGGTGATAAGATGCGTAAGACCACGCTGGTTGATTACGGCTTCCGTTTGCCCAGCGCCCTCGATAATCGTCCCTTGAGTTTTGAAGAGTTCCAAACGCGGATGGGGCAGACCATCTACACCACGGCGACTCCCGGCCCTTACGAACGTGAGATCAGTGAGGCCGTCGTCCAGCAGGTTATCCGCCCGACAGGTGTGCTTGATCCTGAAGTCTCGGTTCGTCCCATCGAAGGCCAGATTGACGATTTGCTGCAAGAAATCGCTTTACGTGTCGCCAAAGGTCAGCGTACTTTGGTCACGACATTAACACAGCGCATGGCCGAAGAATTGGCTGGCTACATCAATGAAATGGGTATTCGCGCTCAATATTTGCACGCCGAGATTCAAACGATTGAACGTATTGAAATCCTGCGTGATCTGCGCTTGGGTATTTACGATGTGTTGGTCGGTATCAACCTCCTGCGCGAAGGTATCGACCTCCCCGAAGTCTCATTGGTCGCCATTCTGGATGCTGACAAAGAAGGCTTCCTACGATCTGAATCAGCCTTGATACAAAACATCGGACGCGCCGCTCGCCATGTCGAGGGCAAAGTCATCATGTACGCTAACCGCATAACCGATTCGATGAAACGCGCGATTGATGAAACGGATCGTCGTCGTGCAATCCAATTCAAGCATAACGAAGATCGTGGCATCGTTCCGACCTCGATTATCAAACAGGTTCGCGACCTTACCGACCGTGTCAAATCGATGGTTGAAGCCGAGGTTAATGGTGATAGCACCGTCGATATTTCGCTGCTGCCAAAAGAAGATGTCAAAAAGATGATCAAGGAATTGGAGAAGGAAATGAAGTCGGCAGCTCAAGCGCTCGAATTCGAGAAAGCGGCTGCCCTTCGTGACCAGATCACCGAACTGCGCGGTATCGTCGTGGATAAACAGGTTGAGGGCAGTTTGTTGTTGAACTAGGCCCACCAACCTCAACTTGGTATTTTGTTCCCTCCCTCGTTTACGACCGAAGGAAGTCCTGTGGACGGGGGAGGGCTAGGGTACTTTGAGGGGTAGGTTTTTAAGGAAAATATGTTCACGGCTGCCCCGCATCAGGCTAAAGCCGTGATGCTAACAACCAGACAAGCGCGCTAAAGGCGCTCAAA
>JACDGI010000557.1 GCA_013821665.1 Anaerolineae bacterium | reverse complement strand
CATCAGCGCTTCGACGGTAGAGGCCGATAGCTGGATCATATTTCCATATGACACGGGTGGCGCGGTAACGAATATCAATTTTGCTGACAACAGCCTTATTGCCACCGGGTACGGTCGCATCGAAGGATAATCCACGCAAATTAGGACGTTGATTGATGCCTTCTTCGGTGGCTTTTTTCCAAACTGCGTTGGGGTTCATAAACATGTTATGCGGCACTTCGATGGTTTCATCCCGCCAAAAATAAGGCTGCCCGAAAAGAACGCCTTTAAAGAGGCGGTTGGCGTAATCGGCATTATTGAGCAAAGTTTCCACACCGGTACTCGCGCCGGAGAAGATCAACAAGCCGCCAAACATAGGCATCAAATCGGTATCAATCAGACGAGCGCTGCGGATCGAGCCGACACGATCCGGCGCCTGACTATAAAAGATGGCAGAAAAACGGGTGAGGCCACCCTCGGCATAATGCTCGAAAACAATGTCCGCCGCGCCGATGCCTGCCTGTGGACGTACTAAAACAGGCGCATTTGAAATCTTGATGACCTGCGGACGACGGTTCAAAACAGAGGGATCTTTGACTTGCAAACCGGTCAAAGGATTAACGTCCGCAGCAAATTCTTGCAGAGTTGGTGTAGTCTCAATTTTCGCCACAGGGGTTTCAGTTGTAAGATGAGGGGGTACAGTTGGTAATGATCGTAAGTCTCCCGCCGATGGGATGATACAGCCCGTTAGGATGTTGGCGAGAATAATGATCATTGTTAATCGTAATTGGGGTTTCATAAGCACTCCTGAAATGTGCCTATTGGACAATGGTGAACTGCATTATAGTACACCCATCGTGTTTGGTTGACGTGCCTATAGGCGCAAGCTATAATGACTTTCAGGTTCGGATTAAACCCAGATTAAGATTTCCTGTATGATTAGAAATATCGTGTGGCCTTGCATTGAACCTTTGTGAGGGGGCCTAAATGCCGCTTAAAGGCGAACTTCGGGATTTTAGTGTAACCCAATTGTTGAACCTGATTAATCTGGCGGGCAAAACTGGCACGCTGACGATTTATCAGGCCAACAAAACGGGGCAGATGGAAAACGTGAACGGATCGAAGCGTGAACGCATCGAGGCTGGGCCGGAACGTGCCCAAGTTTCGTTCAAGGCGGGCAAGCTGATTTTCGCCACCATGAAGGGTCAGGAAGGTAACCTTATTTCGGTATTGAATAAGGTTGGCAAGCTGACGGATGAACAGGCGCGGGTCATTCGGGAACGGGCGCGTGATAAGAGCGATAAAGCGCTGGCGCTGCTGCTGATGAATGCCAATTACATCAGTCAAAATGATATTGTGGGGAGCATCCAGCAGCATATGCAGGATGTGGTCTACAGTATGATGGGTTGGAACGCCGAGCCGTTCCGCTTTGACGATAATGTTGTGCCACCAAATGACCGTATTCAAGTCCCGATAGACCTCGAAAACATCATCATTGAAGGTTCGCGGCGAATGAAAGAGGTTGATGAACTCAACCAGCATTTGCCGAACTTGGATTTCGCCCTGCGCTTCCCCGGTAATCCGCGCGAGAAATTGAAGGGGATTCACCTGAGCGTAGCCGAGTGGCGTGTGGTACAGTATGTAAACCCGAAGAACTCGATCCGCCAGATCGCCCGCGCCAACAATATGTCGGAGATTGAAATCCGGCGCGTAGTTTACGGGTTGGAACAAGCGGGTTTGGTCGAACTGGTCAAGCCGCCGGGAATGGAACAACCTGCCAACAGCATGAACCGCCGCCGTGCCCAACCGCAAAAGCCGCAGGTCAAGGCAGATGTCGTCAATCGTTTGATCGATAGAATTCGGTCTATTTAACAAATCGCAATCGCTAGTCCATGATGGACGTTCAGTACCGGGAAGAGTGAGCGCAGCTTATGCAAACTGTAAAGATGGTTATCACAGGCCCGTTTAGCGCCGGTAAAACCGAGTTTATTCGTTCAATCAGCGAAATCGAAGTGGTTTCTACCGATCAAGCGATTACCTCGGCGGCAGAAAAAGAAGTGAAATCGGCAACCACCGTCGCGATGGACTTCGGTCGTATCACGGTGGACGATGATCTGGTGTTGTACCTGTTCGGTACACCCGGTCAGCGCCGTTTCGACTTCATGTGGGAAATTCTGGCAGAAGGTATGCTAGGTTTTGTGGTGATGGTGGACAGCGCCAAGCCAGAAACCTTCCGTGAAGCCAAGAGTATCCTCGAAACCTTCCGCGCCTATGCCCCGACACCCTATGTCGTGGCGGCCAACAAGCAAGATCACCCTGATGCGTGGGCGGCTGACGATCTGCGTATCGCGCTGCGTATCGAAGAAGGGGTCAAGCTGCTGCCGTGTGTGGCAAAAGACAAAGAGAGCGTCAAGAACGTACTGCTGGAACTGCTTTACTCAATTCTGGAGGAAATGGACCGGCAGCAGTAATGCCTTTGCGCGGGAACACGTAAGGACTATAGCATTGTGGCATTACTGGTAACAGAGCAAGGAGTCGTGCATTACGAAACCTACGGGCGAGGCCGCCCGGTTCTGTTATTGCATGGTTGGCTTGGATCGTGGGCGCTGTGGCGCAAAACAATTGAAGAGTTAGGCAAGGAATTCCGCACCTACGCCATCGACTTCTGGGGATTTGGGGAGTCGGGCGATCAGGCGGTGGATTTTTCGGTTGACAATTTTATTCTCCTCGTCAACCAATTTATGGATCGGCTGGGAATCGTCAAAGCGCCGCTGGTCGGACATTCGATGGGCGGCACTGTCTCACTCGGTTCAGCCATTCGTTACCCCGAAAAAGTTGTCAAAGTCATCGTCATCGGTTCACCCATTGTAGGCAGTTCGCTTCGTCCACTGATTAAGCTGGCGGGACGGCGCACATGGATGGATTTGGCGGAAACCTCACCAGCGCTGTTCGATGTGTTCATGTCAGGGCTGCGGGTGTCATTGAAGGGTTATTCGTATTTGCTGGCGAAGGATGGCAAGGCGCTGGGCAATATGTTCGCCTCGGATCTCTCTAAGCTGACAATGGGGCCGTTCTTCGAAAGTATCTCCACACTGCGCACAACCGATTTACGTCCGCGTATGGGCGAGGTCAAAGTGCCGACGCTCGGTATTTACGGTAAAAAAGATTTGATAGTCAATCCCAATCAGGCGCTGGTGTTGAAGCAGTATGCACCCCACAGCAAAATCGTCATGTTTCCCGATGCGGGACACTTTCCCATGCTCGATAACCCCGAACGCTTTCATCAAACTGTGCGCGACTTCTTGAACAGTGGATGAAGAAGCTATTGGCTTTTAGCCGGTTAGCTATTGGCTTCGGAAAATACATACCCTCATTGTTTATCGTTCCTGTTGCTTAAATCTTTAACATTGAGCCAAGATGAATTGGGGATAATTGTTGCACAACCTCACTAGATGGTCGCAAATCGTATTACTTCTCTGTATTGCTCTGTTTTGGTGTTTTTCCACAGGGCAATGGATGCTTGCACAAGATCAACAGGACGAACAATGCAGCCTAATTGCATTGGTTGGGCCATCAGAAGACTTATCTGATAATGACTGGAATCCGTCTTCGGATATTTTTGTGATGAATAGCGATGGGTCACATCTCCATCCCCTGACTGAAACAAAGTATGATGAACGTTATCCAGCTTGGTCTCCAGACGGGAAATATATCGTCTTCTCCTCGAACAAAGATCGTAAAGGAGACCCCGGATACGGCGATTACGGAATTCCTTCTTATAGTCTTTACATCATGAATTCAGATGGTAGCTATCGACATCGGTTAACGCATTTCGAAGATAGTAACAATGATCTACAACCCAGTTGGTCGCCAAATGGGAAGTCGATTGTTTATTACGCGGAAACGCGAGAGTTTAGATGGATTGAAAAAATGAGTTCGGATGGACAAGAACATCATAGTCTATACATTGGAGATGGTTTCGAACCATCTTGGTCACCTAACAGCGAGGAAATTATCTATACAAAGGGTGAATATGGCGGGTCGCAGATATATACAATGGATGCAGATGGCTCAAATATTCGATCTTTAACTTCGGCCAAAAAATATAATCAGAGCGCTGTATTTTCACCGGATGGTCAGTGGATAGCATTTGAATCCACTCGCGACCAATCAGATAATTATGAAAACCTTCCATTCGACATATATGTTATGCGTGAAGATGGCTCAGATGTTAAACGTTTGACGTTTGACGGTGGTTTTTCTCCATCGTGGTCACCGGATGGTACTCAAATTGTTTATGATACTTCTAAAGGCATTGCCATCATAAATAGGGATGGAAGTGAGTCCAAAATCATTCTTCCTAGCCAAAATTACGAATATTCATCACCTGTTTGGTCACCTAATTTATGTGTACATACCACTTAGTAACATCATGGTAAAACCTCGCTTGCAAGGATTGCCTGTTTGATTCGATTCTGTTTTTCACTTATCTGCATTTTGGCGACTTCAAATCATGCTATACTTCCCGTAAACGTCATTCACGGCCAGAGGCATCACTATGTATCGTTACATCCTCGAAGACGCGCGCCATGTGCTGCCCTTCAACGAGCCAGCCAGTAAATTGATTATCGGCACAGCCACGCTGAGCTTTCATCACGATGAAGTATTCTCGCAAGTCTTCAAAGGCGGATTGAAGCTCGGCGATAGTTTCAAACTCGCAGGGCAGATGCACAATATCCGCGACGATGAACCAGCTTTTGTCTACCGCGACAGCCTGTGGTTTGACAGCGAGTATGTGCGCGTATTCATTGATCGGTCAAAGGCTTCCGGTAAGGCTTGCCAAGCGGCGATCTTCACAGACGAAAAGGAACGGGCGTTTACATCCTATACGCTGCCACTTTCCGCGTCATTCGAAACCAAAGGCACCGATGCTAAATCGGGGCGACCGATTGCGATGGTCGATATGTGGTATTTCCCGAAAGGTTATACTAAGGATGTGCTGCCGATTGCGATTGACAGCGAATCCGAACCGCGCGGTTTTTACAGCGTGCCGGATTTTATGGCGCAGGATAAGGTCGAGGAACTGACGCATTATCTGCCGAAATATGCGCTGCTTTCAATTGAAAGTTGGGTGCATATCTTCTATGCCAGTGTGATTTTCGGCGTGTTCACGCGTGGCTATCGTTTTGAAGAGCAAATTAAACATCATAATTTCACGGCGCTCAAACTGTTATGGCGCGGCATAATCGAGCAGCGACAAGTTTTGACCACATCCGAAGCGGTCAAAGTGGGCAAAGATACCATCATTGATCCATCGGCTGTCATCAGCGGCCCGACGACCATCGGCGAACGCTGTTACATCGGCCCCGGCGCGGTCATCGACAATTGCACCATTGGCGACGATGTGACGGTTTCGCAGGGCTGCCAGTTGATGTTGAGTACGGTGGCGAACAACTGCTTCTTGCCGTTTCGCGCTTCGTTATTCATGAGCTGTCTCATGAGTGGCACGATTATCGCCCAGAATACCTGTTTGCAGATGTGCGTCATCGGGCGCGATAGTTTTGTCGGCG
>JACDGI010000556.1 GCA_013821665.1 Anaerolineae bacterium | reverse complement strand
GATTTATTGGCCGCTTCGTGGGCTACGCTTAAAAACGATACGATTCAGTGGAGCATACCTACGGTTTGGAATACGCAGACTGTTGATTTTACAACGGTATTGAAGGCGCTAAAGCCCGGTAATGTTTCACCCGGATCGGTCGACGTATCTTATTCGCCGTGTAGTTCTGGCGGAACGGCACAATCCGGTTTGGTTTCTCCATTTCCAGTGACGATTGCTGCAAAGGCAAACACGGTTGAAGCAATAACTTCTACCAATGGCGTATTGGCTGACCAGACTTCGGCAAAAGGAACATTGGCTGCATTTAACCAGCAAGTTTGGGCGTTGAACGCATCCGACGCACAAACGGTTTCGGTGACAACCAGTGGGACACAAGCACCCTTGTCGGCGCTCTTGGGAGGCCCCGGCGGAACGGTTATTGAGCCGCTTTATACACTCCCAAGTACGGATAATGGTCAGGGCGATTTGAGTGTGTTCTTTGTGCCCAAAGGTGGCATCAGTTGGTTGTATCTGCGCAGTGACAGTCCGAATGCGTCCGGCAATTATGATGTCAAAATTAGTGCTGGAGCCGGTGAAGATGCCACTCAATCTTTGGTGGCGGATGGTGAACCTGTTAAAGATGACCAGCCAAAAGGCGAAGGTCAAATCTATAACGTGGATGGCAAGGCAGGTGATCCACTGACTTTCCACTATGTTGCACAGGGAAATGCTCCTTTGGCTTCACCGCTGCGCATATTTAGCCTCGATGGTCAACTAGCCAACGAGGTCTATAGTCAATTTGATGAATCGACCAATCAATGGGTTAGCTTGCAGACTTTACAGGGTTCAGGGCCTTATCGTGTCGTGGTTCGCAGCACTGTACCTTATAGTTTGGGTGTGGATACCGGCGATACATTAACCAATACACGCGGCCCAATTGCCCTCGGTGAAACGCGGACGACAGATGCGAAGAATTCCAAACCGTCTGTGTTTGCTTATGACCTGAGTGTGCCGGATGACACAGTGGTGAGCATCATTCTGTCCGGTGCGGCTCAACAGTCGATTATACGGAACGCCGATAATAAAGTCGTCGCCCTCAACGATTTGCTGACTGTGAATGATTTCAACGTCAACTTTTATAATCTGGTTAAGGGATCTTACACCGTTCTCGTACCGGCCAAAGGTGTGTTCCGTATTTCGGTGCAAGAGGGGGATGTCACCCGTTCGTTGAAGGGTACATTGTCCATCGGGCAAACACGCACGCAATCGTTGGCGGCGAATGAAAAGTTCGCCGCCTACAACATCGTTGAAGGGCTGGGCAAACCGCTGGTCGAAGGTAATTTGGTCACGGTGACTGTCGATGCTGAGAATGTTGCTAAGGACAATGTGTATATCGAAAGTTTCGATGGTGTGCGCTCGGTATTAACGGTCGATCCGATTAACGACGTTGTGGATCGCCGGACAAAGCGTGTCATCAGCGTACATGAGTTGAAGGGTGTGGGGCCGTACCGTGTTATTGTCACCAATATCAGCAATTTTGTCGTCCGGCTGGATAAGGGCGACCTGCTAACTAGCAGTAAGGGCAGCATCGTAGTGGGTCAGACGGTACGCGATAGCAGCCGCGCACCACAATATTTGATTTATACACTGTCGCCGGAACTGGGTAAGCAACTGGTCGAAGGCGATATTGTGACGCTGAATTTCCTCAATCAGGCCAATACTGACAAGCCCTTCTTTGATCCGTTCGTGCGCGATGGCAAAGGAAATGTCATCCCGGCACAGGTTGATTATAAGGATGCAAATGCACGCCAATTTATCGGTGTGTATCAACTGGTGGGTGCAGCACCTTACCAAATCGTTATCCCCAATATTGGGGCTTATGTGCTGGGTACACAAATTGGCAATAAGCTCGATTTGACTCTGGGTGCTATCGAGCTTGATAAACCGTCAAACGCGGCGACGACTGGCCCACAGCTTGTCCACTATACGTTTAATGGCACCGAAGGCCAGACGATCACAATGCGGCTCGGTCTCACACAGCGTGGGGCAGGTTTCTCGCCCATTACGCTGTTGGATGCGGATGGGAACACGCTTCCCATAAAACGTATTGTTTATGATGGCAACTATAACCAAGTCTACATTTTGAAAGGTAAAGCACCGTACAGCATATCCTTCCAAATGGATGGAATATTCCAACTTTCAATTAGCCAAGGTGACAAGCTCACGCTCGACAAGGGGAGTTTCTACATCGGTGACGCGGAAGTTGATCAGGTCAA
Organism: Anaerolineae bacterium; assembly: GCA_013821665.1. Lineage (GTDB taxonomy): Bacteria > Chloroflexota > Anaerolineae > Aggregatilineales > Phototrophicaceae > CFX2. The sequence goes on along the minus strand of JACDGI010000556.1, from coordinate 3,329 downwards.
ACCTGAACTTGGTGTGCAAATCGTCACCTACCAACTGAAGCTCAAAGCGGGCGAAACAATCACCACGCAACTGTATAACAATTTCTATTATGAATATAATCTCTTTGACCCGAATGGGAATTTGGTTGACCCCAAGTCTAATTGGTATGCGCTGGATGCTAACCGCCAGTACAACCATCAAGCATTGTATACGGTGCGCGACGCGGGTGTTTATGAGCTGGCATTCGTTATGGCTGGCAAGTATACGATGCGTGTTAGTGATGGCGACCAACTGACAGTCGTTAAGGGTAATGTGTTCTTTAATGTCCAAGAAACAGACCGTTTGCCGAGTGATAAGCGCTTTGCGACCTATATCATCAATGCCAAAGAGGGGCAAACAGTGAGCCTCGAATATATTGGGCAAGCACAATCCATGACGATTACGGATGCGGATGGTAATACGGTATATCCGGGTTTATCGACAATCCAAAGCGCGTACAACTTGACCCTTTATGAGATGCAAGGCAAAGCCCCTTATACATTGACGCTTGAGCCAAATGGGATTTATAAAGTCAAAATCAGTGACAAAGATGCCCTGAATATTGATGGCAAGCTCCCTTATGATCAAGAGATTAGCAATACGCCCATCGCGCAGGGTACTCCGAACAACGCTCCCAAATATCCGAAGCGCTTCCGCTACGATATTGATGCACAGTCGGGCGATCAAATCACCCTTCAATTCACGGAACCCAAGTCCGGTTTTGCATACGGAATGCATCTTTACGATGCCAGTATGAGCGATATTCCTGTCAACACCACAAGCTACGATTCGGGCAAGCGCTTGTATACCTTGTCGTACACGTTGGCTGGAACATCACCTTATCAATTCTGGTTCGATGCTTCTGATGCCTTCAAGATTACGCTTAATCATGGTGATTTGCTCACTGCTAACCTCGGTGATTTAAAGGATGGTCAGGAAATATCACAGCAACTCGATAAACCGGCTGTGGTCGCCCGTTACAATGTGACCGGTACAGAAGGCGATATTGTCAGTGTTGCGCTTGGCCGAGCCGGTGAACCCGTATTCTATAATGCTGATAATCAGCCTGTAGCACTTCTGGATCAAAATTTCAGCAGCCAAAGCAACGTTTATGTGTATCAGCTACAAGGCAAAGGGCCGTACACACTCCTTTTCCGCCCGAACCAACAATATAAATTGTCGTTGACACGTGGAAATAACTTGATTGTTGATCAAGGTGCGCTGCCCATTAACGGGGCTACTGACCTTGCCAATCCGGATTTCAAGCCGGTCGAGACATCCGGTAAGCTGGCCGCACCAGCGCGTTATACGTTTTATTCGCTGGCTGGAGCCACGGAAGATGAGACTATTACGCTGCGACTTCAGGCACGCGGTAGTTCACTATCTCCGATTGTGGTCAACAGCGACGGCGGATTTATTGATCCGCAAACAACATTCTACGAAAATGACTCGATATTGGCTGTCTATCATTTGACTGGAAAAGCGCCTTATCAGTTGGCTTTTGACGCACCCAGCCCGTACAAGATCAGTATTGATCAGGGTAATACCTTATTGGTCGATGGTGGAACACTGCCATCGGGTGTTATCGATCCACCATTTAGTAACGAACTCCCTAAAACAGCACGATTCGTGACGCATACACTTGATGTTGCTCCGGGGCAATTGATCACGCTGCAAGTCGAAAACAGTCGCAAAGTGGTGCCGGTGAGTCTGCGCGATGGTACAGGCCAAATCATAGAACCTGCTTTGCAAGATTTCCAAGGTGGTTCAAACAACGTCAATATCTATCTCCTATCAGGCTCAGGGCCATACACGGCAACTTTCCCAATAACAGGGAAGTACACGGCCAGTGTGGCTGCTCTCAATTTACTGCGAGTCGATAAAGGTATCATCCCATTTGGGACGGCAGTTGAAGACCAACTCGCTAATCCCGGACGGGTCGCGACCTATCTAGTAGATGGTAAACGCGACCAAATTGTGACCGTTCAACTTCAGGCGGGTAGTAGGCCAGTTGATGGCGAATTCCGTGATGCAAACGGCAAACTATGGCTGCCAGAATCTCAGGCTGTCCAGAATAACACGCTGGTTAATGTCTACCGTTTGGGTGGCCCCGGCCCCTACGATATTACTTTCGGCGGTGATAAGAAGTACACGATTGCCGTCAATGACGGTAATGGATTGCGCGTTGACCTCGGTGTTATTCCGGTTGGCGAAAAGGTGAGCAATACTCTGGCTGCACCGGCACAAACCGCTGTCTATTCACTAGATAGTAAGGCTGGCGCGATCATCAGCGTGGCATTACAAGTTGGTGGTCAGGCCGCGAGCAGCAATTTGTATACAGCGGATGGCAACTTACTTTTACCGATTGATGTGATCCAAAAGAGCAACACATTCTACGGTGTATATTCGTTAGCTGGAGCGGCACCTTACCACTTGGAATTCACCGCACTGCGCCAATATAACGTTACTGTGACAGAAGGCAATATCCTGCGGGCTGAACTTGGCCCTGTGACGTTGGGTGAGAAAATCTCGAAAACACTGCCAACACCGGCGCAAACAGCCATTTATACGGTTGATGCACAGCCCGGTCAATATCTCAGTGTTCAATTGCAGGCAGGCGGCAAACCGAATGAAAGCACCCTGTTTGATGCGGATGGCAAAGCCCTTGTGCCCGATGCCAAACTCGATAAGCTGAACTCCACCATCAAAATTTATACGCTTGCCAGCAAAGGGCCGTATCGTCTGGAGTTCACCAATGATAAACAGTACAACTTGACGGTGTCGCTGGGTAATGTCCTGCGTGCGGATCAAGGTGTCATTCGTTTTGGAAACACGGCTACAGCAACGCTCAAGCAACCGGCACAGGCTGCGATCTACACCGTTGACGCGCAACCAGATGAAGTCATCAGCATACAGCTACAAGATAACAATCGTCCGACAAATAGCGAACTTCGTGACGCTGACGAAAACCTTATTATCCCGTGGGGGCAAGTTAAGACCAGCAGCGCCGCTTACAGCGTGTATAAGCTCACGGGACATGCGCCGTATAAACTTACGTTCTTGCCTACAGGGCGATACTCGCTGACACTTCATGAAGGTAATTTCTTTGTCACCCAGTTAGGGACAATACCTTTCGGTCAAACCGTGACTAATCGCCTGCCTGTGCCATCAACGACAGCGGTCTACACGATTAACACGGAATCGGATCAGGTTATCAGCGTTCAAATTGTCAACCGTGGTGCGCGCGTATTTATCAAGGCGACTTTGGTGAATGCGAAGGGCGAGGAAATCAAACCACAGACCGAGGTTT
>JACDGI010000555.1 GCA_013821665.1 Anaerolineae bacterium | reverse complement strand
CGCCTGTACATAGCGCTGCAACAGGTCTCGCGTTTTGGCATCGCTGTCGCTGAGGATTGTACTTTTCGGTGCTACCAATTGATGTTTTGAAAGGGTTGACCGCGCACGATGCAAGGCACTGTTGACGGCTGAAACGGTCATATCCAGCAGCTCGGCAACCTCATTGGCTTGACAATCCAGCACATCACGCAGAACCAATACTGTTCGCTGGTGCGGTGGTAAAATTTGGAGCGCCGTCAAAAAGGCGAGGGTTACACTTTCTTGGAGAGTGTAACGTGCCTCGACGCTGGGTGTGGTTTCATCCAGCCATTCGTCAGGGAATGGGTCTAACCACACCGGATCACTGACGACTGCCGGTAATGGATCTTGTGGATTGGCAGCGGATTGTCTGTTGCCGGGTAGCTGCCGTCTTGATGCTTTATCAATGGCATCCAGACAAGCATTCGTCGCAATTTTATAGAGCCATGCCCGGAATGACGCGCGGCCTTCAAATGTTTCCAAACGTCGCCACGCACGCAGCATGGTTTCTTGCACAAGGTCTTCGGCATCTTCCAGTGATCCCAGCAGACGATAACAGTAAGCACGCAGTTCACGGCGATAAGGCTCGGCTAAGGCGGCGAACTGTTGCGAATCGCCTTTTCGAGCGGCGGCAAGCGATGTGAGTTCAGTCTGGCTTGACATCTGCAACCATCTAACCTGACTACTGATTAACATAGGCTTCGGTTAGCGTAACATGAAATGCAGAGGGTTGGTAGCGCTGTGGTCTGTATAGGGATTGAAAATCAAATGATCGAGGTGTGATTGGATGACACGCCTCGATCATTTTAGAGGATCATTAAGCGGCTGAGACTCTAATGGTTATCGTAGTGAATCTCATATGGCGGATAGGTATCCATCTTGGGCAGAATGGCAGGCTTGCGGAAGCGGTGTATCCGTTCCAATAAATTGTGGCGGTAAGTCTGCATCATGCGCGTTTGCCAGCCGAGTAATTCGGCCATTGTGCCCTCGATACGCGACACATCATGGATGAGATGGCGGGCAGTTTCGGGTGAGCGCTCGCCCCACTTGTTCAACAGAATCACATGTCCGGTGATATACAGCGATGAGAAGGTGATGGCGCGAATCCAGCCGCCTTCTTCAAACTTGCCCACGATCTGGCTCATGAAAATCACCACCGACAAACTGGCGATTAAGAAGGTGATGGGGGCAGCGATGCGATAACCGGCGGGTTTGGTTGCCAGCAAATGTTTGCGTACCGAAAAACCCATAAAGGCGATAGGCGCGAATACGCCAATACCATAGAAAGGAATGGCCGCGCTGGTGTTGCCGCCGACCAAAATCATAATGATGGTCGCTACCACAAAGGTTGCTAGAACGGGACGCGGGAAGTTCCCGTTTGGACTGCGATAAACCAGCGAAACCGGCAGGATACCGCGCACACCATCGCGATACGCCGTTGATTGCATATCTTCGTAAGCGGTCATGTTGGCAAAAGATAAGGTTAGCGACGACCAGATTTGACGGAAGATGTACAACACCACGCCACCCATCGGTACCAGCGCAATGTAAGCGAGGTTGCCGACGAGAGTCCGTCCATTGGTGCCGTCGATCACATTAAAGTAATTGGAGAAATGCGAATTCAGCGCGGTTGTGACGCCACCCCAGAATAAAAAGCCAAACTGGATGGTACGTCCCACACCTACGCGCCCGGAAAGAAACGTCCACAAGCCCTGAAAGCGTGCTAAATGCGCTTTGCCCCACTTCACGTAAGAAGCATCTTCGTTCTTGATGAATTGCAGACCGTTGCTGACGGCTTCCAAACCGGTAAGCGCCACCAGACCATGTAAGACCGAGTTCGCGATATGACCGATGAGATTGACCATCGATAAGTTAGCCGGTGGTTGTGCGATGGGTACAGAAGGCACACCTTGATTGGTTTGTACCCACAGCGCGATAAAGGTCAGCGTCATCAAGACAACATAGGTAAAGAGGATGATAAAGGTTACTCGCGCGGCATCTTTACGTCCGCGCAACGTCAGCCAGCAGGTCAAAGCAGCAATTCCCACCCCGATCAGGATATGAACAATCGCTCCGGCACTTTCAACCGCGTTGATGGTCGAAAGCAGTTGATCCGCGCCGCTTAGGCTGCTGACGACCACGGTGAGCGTGTAGTCTTCCAACAAAAGGAAGGCTACCATAATCGCGAAACTTGGGCCTAAGTAACGCATAGAAGCCGTATCCGCGCCACCACCATCACGGAACACACCGAGTGCGTAAATGTACAGACCGCCGAACGCGATGTTCAATAAGGCGATTGCGAGGTCAGCATACGGCGCATAAATCTGCAAGTTCTCTTGGGCTAGGATTTTATGCAGCTCGCCAGCGGCATATTCAGCACTGGTACCGAAGTCGATAAAGAACAACGGCAGCGCGGCCAGCAGAAATAACTGACCGGCATCATGACCGGCAATGGAAACCTCTTTGGGCGAGATTTTGATGGCAAGGCCGATAATCACGAGAATAATCAGAATGCCTTGAATGTTGGCAAGCATAACGATTGGTAATCCTTGAATGGTTTGTACGAATTGCGCATAGGAATAATACGGACAAAAACCATAGTTCCAACCCGTTTTGACCATTTTTTGACACCCTTTTAAAGAGTATTGACACGATCTTGACCATCGGAGCATTTTGCAGGAATGAGGTCATGCCAGTGAATGCGCGGATTGAGAACTAGCGCGGTAAAATAAACACTACAGGCTTGTGAATAAGTCAGGTGATTAAAAGGAATTTATTTATGGAAGCACTTGTTTTAGAAAAAGCCCACGAACTATCTTTACGTGACATCCAAATCCCCGAAACATTAGGGCCACATGACGTTCGCATCGCCTTACATACGGTTGGCGTGTGTGGCAGCGATGTCCATTATTACGATACCGGTGCCATCGGGCAGTTTGTCGTTCGCGAACCGATGGTCTTAGGGCACGAAGCCGCTGGCACGATTATTGAAGTCGGTTCCGACGTACAAGGTCTAAAAGTGGGTGATCGTGTCTGTATGGAACCGGGTATCCCCGACCCGAATAGTAAAGCCACACGGCTTGGCATTTATAACCTCGATCCAGCCGTTCGCTTTTGGGCGACACCGCCGGTTCACGGTGTACTGCGACCGACGGTTGTTCATCCCGCAGCCTTCACCTTCAAGCTGCCGGATAACGTCAGTTTTGCCGAGGGCGCGATGGTCGAGCCGCTGGCTGTGGGGATGCACGGCGCTAACAAGGCTCAGATCAAACCCGGTGATTTAGCTGTCGTGATCGGCGCTGGCCCAATCGGCATGGTCACGCTCTTGTCGGCTTTGGCGGGTGGATGCAGCCGTGTCGTGATCGCGGATGTGCAGCAGCCCAAGCTTGATCTGGCGGCAACCCTTGGCCCCGTAACGCCGGTGAATGTGGCTCAAGAAAACCTAACTGATGTGGTTATGAAGTTGACTGACGGTTGGGGCGCAGATATTGTTTTTGAAGCCAGCGGTAATGCTAAAGCCGCCGCAGGAGTTTTTGAACCGTTGTGTCCTGCGGGGCGCGTGGTGTTCATCGGTATTCCCGGCCAACCCATCGCCTTTGATGTTTCGGCGGCACAAGTCAAAGAAGCCCGCATCGAGAATGTTTTCCGCTATGCCCATGTCTATCCGCGTGCCATTGCGCTGATGGGCAGCGGCTTGCTCGATGTCAAACCATTGATTACTAACACATTTGGTTTTGAGGACAGCATCGCCGCCTTTGACTTTGCACTGCATATGCCGCCTGATTCGGTCAAAGTACAAATTACACTACCGCAATAATGAGGAGCAACCACTATGAAAGCAGCCCGTATCGACCGCCCCGGTCAGAGTTCTGTCGTCACCGTCGCTGAACCGTCTGTGGGAGCAGATGATGTGCTGATTAAGGTGCGTGCGGTTGGCATTTGCGGCACGGATTTGCACATCTTTAAAGGCGAGTATGAAGCCGAATATCCGCTGATCCCCGGTCACGAGTTTAGTGGCGAAGTGGTAGCAGTCGGTGCGAATGTCATCAACTTCAAAGTCGGTGATCGCGTCACAGCCGATCCCAATATTCCCTGCAACCGTTGTTCAAGCTGCCAGCGCAACGAACCTAACCAATGTAAAAACTTGAAGGCGATTGGGGTGACTCGCAGCGGAGCCTTTGCCGAATATGTGGTCGCGCCGGAAGGTAACGTCTTTACTATCGGCGATATGACCTATGGCGCAGCCGCCTTGATCGAACCCTTGGCCTGTGTCGTGTGGGGCATCAAGCAGGTGGATGTACAAGCGGGCGATACTGCGCTGGTTTTCGGTGCGGGGCCAATGGGCATCCTCGTTGCCCAATCACTCAAACAAGCGGGTGCTGTGCGCGTGGTCGTCACTGATGTGGTGCCGTGGCGTTTACAGATGGCCGAGCAGCTCGGCGCGACTCACACCGTCGTTGCGGATGCCCAACAAGCGGCCAAACTCAAAGCGATTGAACCCGATGGCTACGATATTGTAGTGGATGCCACCGGCATTCCTGCCGTCCTCGAAGGCACATTCCCCTACGCCAAGGCACGAGGGAAAATATGGGTATTCGGGGTCACGCCGATGGGCACCACCGTCAAATTCCCATCGTATGAAGTCTTCCGCAAAGACTTAAAAATCATTGGCAGTTATGCCGTCAACCGCACTTTTCCGCAAAGCATCGCCCTTATCAAGAACGGAGCGATTAAGGTCGAACCCTTGATCTCACACCAACTGCCTTTGGATGACTTCAGCAAAGGTTTGGAACTTGCCGAAAAGGACTCCAAGCGCGTCAAAGTGCATTTCAACCTGTAACGAATCAGTTCCATAAAATGATGCTGTTGGTTTGATAGAAACATCGACTCGTGGATGAGATGCCCTTATCCACGAGAGCCTTGCAAATTTTTATGGAATCTCCTAACAAGTGTGCAGATTACTGGACATTTTTCAAACCGTATTGATAGATTTGTTTGGACTTCGTTATTTCTCCCTCAAAATTTCTCCATTTATAGACCATAATCGACCTCGCAGATCTCCGACTCCCCTAACTTGTCCACTTGTCCTATGCCCATATCATCTATCGGTCTCATACACTTTTACGCGAAAAACTGTATAGTGCTTCCAATGTCACCGACAGACGAAATCACATAAGTCTTCCCGAACATTTACAAAGTTTTTACAAAATGTAGGGAAATGCGATAGTAAGTTTGTGATTTCATCATGTCAGGCATTGGAATAAAGGGGAAGGAATATTCTTTAAAGATGTTCCTTTTTTGAAGCCTCACGGTTGAAGTTGTTGCTCTCTCGTGAATGACACAACGAAAACGCTTAAAAACTTTATACCACCCGTATGTGGCATTAGTCATCAGTTACTGTGTTTTATCTCGCTCTCATTTATCAAAGAGCGTTTATGCAGTAGATGCTCATGAATTAACCAATCTGACACCTCGTGGCGATTCGTTAATTACTGATATGAGCAAGGCAACATGAAGGATATAGCGAACGAAGAGGAGTCAAATTATGCAAGGTTCATCTGCAATCAGCCGGTCATCATATGAAAAGATTTTCGCGTTTGAACGAGTGGGGG
>JACDGI010000554.1 GCA_013821665.1 Anaerolineae bacterium | reverse complement strand
GTACCGTGTCTATGCCCTCGATCTACACGGCTTCGGTGATTCGTCCAAGAACCCGCAAAAGTATACAATCGATAATCAGCGCAAGCTCTTGTCCGATTTTATGCAAGCGATGGGTATTCCCAAAGCCGCTATTATCGGGCATGGTTTAGGCGCATGGGTCGCTGCCGAATACGCCCGCGTATTTCCAGAGCAAGCGCCGCGTGTCATGCTTATCAGTGCGCCGCTTTTCGACATGCCTAATCTGGACAGCCGCACGCGTCCCGGACGCGGTAATGCGCCGATACACAGTCGCACAGCATTTGCGGATGTACATCCCGAAGCCACCATTATGAATTCGGCTATCCGCACAGCCATGTTGGAGCGTTTGCGCGCGGCCAGTGCCAATGGGCAAATCACCACTGGCTACATGCCCGAAATTCCACCTGCCCCTGCGGACTCCGGTACCCGCTACAACCAACTGCTGGATGTGATCGGCAGCAGCAGCCCTGAAGGTCTCTTGCAGCGCTGCCTCAAACGCTCTGATCCGATCTATGCCAAACTTGAACTGGACCTACCCAAAACCGATCCGCAAGCTGCCAAAGTCAGCGCCATCGAATACGACTGTGGGCGCTTTTTGGACACGTTGTGGCAGTTGCCTATGCAGACCGTTGTGCTTCACGGTGAAGCCGACGGACTCATCGAAGTTCCCAACGAATCAGTCTTGAACTACTTAACTTATGACAAAGAAGATAAACTCCTGCCTATTCTCCTCCCCAATGTGCGCCACTTCCCGATGTTGGAATATGACCGCTTTAACCGGCTGGTCAATGAATTTCTGGAAGTACCGGACATTAGCAAACTGGAAGTGAATGAGCGTTGGAAGCGCCGAAGCCGTTAACCGCCTTTATTTTTGCAAATGGCTCAACAGATGATGGCCCATTTGTGCAGCGCGAACTTGCGACTGCTATTGATGCTTGGGTGATTGCTGCCGATGGTGGTGCACGCCAAGCGCAGTATTATGGCCGGCATATCACCACCGTTATTGGCGACCTTGACTCGTTGGATGATGATGAAATCGCTCATCTTAAACAACAGGGCGTGGATATTCAACAACATCCGCCGGAAAAAGACGAAACCGATCTTGAACTTGCGCTGCTGCTGGCCGCACAAAACAAAGTCCAACGCATCCGCGTTTTCTCCGCCTTGGGAGATCGCCTCGACCAAACCCTCAGCAACATCTATCTGTTGGCCTTAGAACCCCTCCGAAAGCTCGATGTGCGCCTCATCGCGGGCAAGCAGCAGGCGTGGCTCATTTATCCGGGTGAGACCACCATTCACGGCACACAAGGCGATACGATTTCGCTCATCCCCATCGCGGGCGAAGCTCATGGCATCCGTACCGGAAAACTCTACTATCCACTCGTGAACGAAACGCTGCGTTTTGGCCCTGCACGCGGTGTCAGCAACATTATGCAAGCCGAAACAGCCACTGTTGCCTTTACGGATGGTGTACTGTTAGTCGTTCACACATTAGGTCGCGCCTAAACAAGAACTCAAATTGAGGAATGTAGGTTGACGAAGCCGAGCAGCGCACGTTATGATGCTTTCTCCTTGAGCGTGCATAGAAATTAGGGTTCGCGCCATGACAACCATCAATATCGAAAAACATAATCACCACGGCGAATTCGTCTTGGCTTATCCCGGCGAAATTGTCGAACAGGGTGAAACATGGGTTTGTCTACGCGCCGTATTTGACCGCAGCGAAAGTAATTTAGGCTTTGTCGTCTTTCGACGGGGGGATGTCTTTTACGAGTGGTTCTTCAGCGACCAGTGGTACAACATTTTCCAAGTGCATGAGGGTGATAGCCAAACTTTAAAGGGCTGGTATTGTAACATCACCCGCCCTGCGCACATTGATGCGGATCGCGTTTATTCGGACGATTTGGAACTGGATGTATTCATCATGCCCAACGGCACCATCATCCTGCTCGACGAAGAAGAATTTGCTGCCTTGAATCTCAATACCGATGAGCGTATGGCGGCTTTACGTGCCATCCAAGATATTCGCCAGCGTGTATCCGCCCGCACGCGGCCATTTACCGCTGTCCAATAACCTACTCGCGGTCAGGGTGAACCAGCAGCACCGGCACTTTGACTTCTTCCATAACTTTTGCGGCTACGCTCCCGAACAAGAATCGTGCAATTCCCGTTCGCCCATGTGTACTCATCACCACCAAATCAACATCTTCATCGCGCACAAAATCACAGATCGCGCTGGCTACCCCCGTACTTTCTAAAATCAAAGTACGCACTTTGATCCCTTGGTTGCGTAGTTCATTCGCCACACCGGTCAAATTTTGTTCGACACCATGCCGGAGCTGGTTGATTTGTCCCTCTTGCCCTGCTAAAGAAATTTGGTCAGCGTATTCTGTCCCCGGTGGCCGGAAAACATATAGGATCACCAATTCCGACTCATTTGCGAGCGCAATATCCATTGCGTGGGGAATGGCTCGCCGTCCCCAACCGGAACCATCCCACGGCACAAGTATTTTTTTGTAGCGTCCTTGCGTTGGCATCAGCATCTTCCTCCGTTTACCCCTATGACAATATGGATTTTACCCTATCCTCCTCTATGGAAGTAATATTCGCGAATCCGAAATCTCCGCTTGAGAATAAAGAGAAATTCGGTATAATTTTGCCTATAATTCTAAGTAAATCTACACAAATCAGGTCAAAACATATGGAAGCGACTCAGCCAGAGAATTTATCCGTAGGCCGCAACTTAAAGATCGGCCTGTTCCACCTCGGTTCCAGCATGGCCGACATCATTATCACAGGTCTGTGGAATCGTATCATGATCAGCGATCTGGGTTATGCGGCTACGCCGGTGAGCTTGCTCATTGCCCTGCGCTATTTTCTGGCACCACTCGGCATCTGGGCAGGTCGGATTTCGGACCAACGCAGCGTAGGCGGTTTCCGGCGCATGTTCTGGATCGGAACCGGACGCGCCATGATGGCGATTGGTATCCTGATTTTAGGTGTAGCCACCACTTCCCTTGCACAAGGTGGTGGGATGGTCGGCATGGCTGGCAAAGATGGCGTACAGTGGCTTGGCATCGTCGTCGCCATGCTGCTCTTTAGCTTGGGCAACAGTATTTCCGGTGGCACATTTTTAGCCCTGCTTTATGATCGCACACCTGAAAATCAACGTGGACGGGCTATCGGCATTGTCTGGACGTTCCTGCTCGTTGGTTATGCCATCTTCGGCATTATCTTCGGCAAATTACTGCCACATGTAGATGGACAAGGGCTGAGCTTCGCGCCGGAAGCCCTTCGAAATGTATTTATCATCGCTGCGGTATCGATGACAATCCTGTGGTTCATTTCGATGCTCTACGAGGAACGGCGAGCGCGTCCCGGTGGCGAAACCTACACCAGCCAAAGCCAAGCCGAGTATTCCACCTCCGCGATAGCTGATTTAAAACTGGTTATCAACAACCGTGCCATGCGCTTCTTCATGCTGTTTCTCGCGCTGTCGATGTTCTCGGCCTTCTCTCAAGACCTAATCTTGGAACCGTTTGGCGGCGATGTCTTTCAAATGGATGCGGCCCATACCACCCGCTTCAATTCTTACTGGGGTACGACGGCTATTCTGGGCATGATCCTTTTTCTGTTTCTCGCACGCCGCTATAAATCCTTAAATAATCGCGTATTATCCTATGCAGGGGTTGCCATTCTCGTCGTCGGCTTCGGCATTTTTACACTGTCGGCCTTTGCTCAGATTCGCTCACTGGTTACCATCGGTTTGCTGGTTTTTGGTACAGGACAAGGCATCTGGACGGTGGGGGCGAATGGCCTGATGATGGATATGAGTCCTAACGGTCGAGCGGGTACGTTCCTCGGTTTCTGGACGCTGGTAGTCACTTTCGCACGGGGTGGTGGACAAGCCTTCGGTGGTATCGTCCATGACATCGGAATACGGTTGTTTGGTAGTCCCGCACCGGCTTACGGTCTTTGCTTCTTGCTCGGCACGATTGGCCTAGCAATCTCATTGGCAATGCTGCGTCAGGCCAACATCAAAGCCTATAAATCTGAACAACTACCCGTGGATACGGTCGGTGTTCTCGCCAACGCAATGGATTAATTTCGACTGTAAAGATCATAGGCGGTTTGTCATTTGCACCACCGAAATGATGAACCGCCCAATCCAAACCAGTTTCAAAATATCCTCCTTCATCACGCACTATTTCAGCAATAGACGACGACCACACATTCGCCATGAACGTAGGTTTTGCGTCAGGTAAACGCCAAACATTGCAAGTTCATTCGTAATATACTGAACTGATAATCATGAGTAAAGTAGTACAAAATATGGTTCCGTCACGTCCGGCTGCCTCCGCAGTTCGTCCCAATAATCCTCGTCCTGTAACCCATCGTCGTTGGCTGCCGTGGCTGGTGGTCGGTGGGATTGGTGCGGTTGGCACGGCCGTCTTTGCCTTCATTGGGATATTGCTGATCGTCGGCATCGTGAGCAATCGTGGTATCGCGTCGGGTGTCAGTGTCGCGGGTTTATCGCTTGGCGGTCAATCGCTTGACGATGCCCGTACTCAATTGAAGCAATGGGCGGCGCGTCCGGTAACACTCACGGATGGTGACCGCAGTTGGCAGCTCTCATTGGCGGATTTAGGCGTTCAGGTGGATATCGATAACACGATTACCGCCCTCAAAAATGCACCCGCCAAAAGCCAACTTCAACCGCGTTTAACCATTGATCTCATCAAGACACAGGACACGCTGTTTACACTCAGCAATCAGGTCAATATCGCGGCTGTTTCCGGCAACCCACCACAGCAGGGACGCGCGATGGATATTCCGGTGACTCTCAGTCGTTTGCAAGCCGATGTTACCGGAGAATTATCTGACGGCATCCTTGAACTCGATATGATTACGGTTGATCCACCGGAAACCCAAACCAGCGGTGTCGACTCAGGCGCTCGTACTACACATGTCGTGGAAGCGGGACAAGAACTCGCATTGATTGCCCGTGATTATGGTGTAGACATGCAGGATATTCTCACCCTCAACAACATCAGCAATCCCGATTTGTTATATGTGGGCCAAGAACTCACGATCCCCGCGTCCGGTGAATATGAACCGACTCAGGCGGATGCTCCTGCCGCGCCGACCAACAGCGGCAAATCGATTCTGGTCTCGACGGGTGAACAGCGCATTTATGCCTATGAAGATGGCAAACTCGTGCATTCACATCTGGCTTCAACCGGATTACCAGCCACCCCAACCGTTTTGGGTGATTATAAAATCTATGTGAAATACCTCGCGGATGATATGAGCGGCCCCGGTTACTTCCTGCCGCAAGTGCCTTATACCATGTACTTTTATCAAGGTTATGGCATTCACGGCACCTACTGGCACAACAGTTTTGGCCGTCCGATGAGTCACGGTTGTGTCAATCTGCCCACACCAGAAGCCAAATGGTTCTTTGATTGGGCATCGGTTGGTACGCCTGTACGGGTCATCTGATAACGCTACATGTTCAAAATGCGGAATATGCAGCAAATGCGTAACTGCTCAGGTAGGGAAAAAGTACCGAAAAAGATAAAAACAAGCTAGAGTCATGGGTATGAAAGAAACCAACGAGCGGTTAAGCATTGAACAA
>JACDGI010000553.1 GCA_013821665.1 Anaerolineae bacterium | reverse complement strand
CAGTTAATCCGTACCGGATGCGTAATCCGCGTTGGGGTTATCTGGCAGCAGTCGCAGCAGGGCCAATATCCAACTTACTGATTGCTGCTGTGTTCGCTATACCCTATCGGTTCAATCCTCAATTGCTCTTTGGAACCTCAATCCTTGGCGAGATCTTATATCAGATTGTCTCCCTGAACATTATTCTGGCGGTATTCAACATCATCCCCTTGTCGCCACTGGATGGTTGGAGCATCATGTACACATTGCTGCCACCTGATCAGGCACGGTGGTGGGAGGCTAATCGTCAGAACAGCTATTATGTGTTTATGCTGCTGATTTTGCTGAGTTTTATCGGCGGACAGTTTAATGTGTTGGGTATTTTAATTGGTCAACCGAGTTCAACAATTTTCCGTATACTGGCGGGATTCTAAGCGAATAGCAAATGACTTCGATGCCGGTGGTTTACCGTTTACAACAAGGTGCGCGGGCGCTGTTCGCCTTTTCGCAGTCTGTTGATTGGGCACTTGCAGAGCGCTACTTATCACCCTCATTGATGGCCTTGTTCCGGCAGATGGATCGCGGCGAGCAGCTACACAGTTTAGCGGTGCTGCGAGATGTCTTGGCACAGGGCGACACACCGAATGATCTGGCAGTGGCGGCTTTGCTGCATGATGTGGGCAAGTCGCGCTATCCGATCAGTATATGGCAGAAGACATTGGTCGTTATGGTTCGGGCGCTGGTGCCAAGTGCTTACAAACATTGGAGTAATGGCAGTCCGTTGAACCTGTGGCAGCGTCCGTTTGTAGTTTACGAGCAGCATCCACTGTGGAGCGCTGAATTACTACGGGCGGCAGGCGCATCCGAAACGGCGTGCTGGTTGGCGGCTCATCATGCCACCTCGCTTGCGACAGCGACTACTCCGGCACAGTTGGAATGGTTAAAACGATTGCAACAGGCTGATGACGAGAATTGATAACAAGATTATAGGTTGAGGATGTCATGGCGAACGTAACGGTAGCGGTACTGGGTTTAGGACGGATTGGAACATCGGTAGCGTTGGCGCTGCGGCGTTATAGCGAACGCAAAGATGCGCGGCATATCTTCGAGGTGACCTGCGCTGATTTGCGGACGGGTGTACGCGAAGACGCAGCCAAAGCGGGGCTGGGTGATAAAATCGAGCGTGATTTGTTTAGCGCCGCAGCCAAGCGTGATATTGTCGTTTTGGCGATGCCGCTGGCCGAAATGCAGGACACCTACATGGCAATTGCCAATGATTTACGTGCGGGTGCCGTCGTATTGGATATGTCCCTGCTCAAACAGCAGTCGTTGGAGTGGGCTGGTAAATATCTGAGCAAAGAAGTGTATATGGTGGGCATGACACCCGTTATCAACCCGAAATATTTACACGATGGTTTGGATGATACCTTACATGCGGCGGCTGACCTGTTCGATAAGGGCAGTATGCTGGTGATGCCCGGCCCCGGCTGTGCCAAAGAAGCCGTCGAACTGGCAATCGATTTCGCCAGCTTGCTGGGTGCGTCACCTCATTTTTATGATCCGGTGGAACATGACGGTATTATTGGCTTGACCGAGGGCATTCCCGCGCTGCTGGGATTAGCAAGTTTTTATACGGCGACCCACTCATCCGGTTGGGTTGATGCTCAGCGCGTCACCAATCCGGCATTTGGTCGTTTGACGCATCATTTGTACGATACCCATCCCGACGATTTACGTGACTTGCTGCTTCAGAACAGCGAGAATATCGTGCGTAAAACGGATGAACTCATGAGTACTTTGCAGAGTTTGCGCGACATTCTGGCTCGTAAAGATCAGGACGCTCTGGAAGCCGCGCTCGAAAACGCAGCCGATGCCTATAATGTGTGGATTAACCGGCGTTCTAATGGTAAGTGGGACGATTCAAAGGATGAAGTCAACGGTGCATCTTTTGCCGGTAACATGATGACCGGATTGATGGGTGGCTTTCTGGCGAACCGCTTCAAGGGCGGCAAAAACGGCGACGAGAAGTAAACATCGCCCTAACGCTCATTACAGCTTAAGCTTTGCACAGCGACTCCTGCTCACTACAGGAGTCGTTTTTTATAGACTTCAACTTCCTCGTGGCTAGGTTGACCTCAAAATAAAAGTCATACGGAATACGGACAGCACTTCATCATTTCACCCTCTGCCAATGTTTTTTTCAGGTGACATTTATCCTGATTTCAGCCACTGCTCAGATGATGAGCCTATTTTTAGACGATGATAAGCAATGTTTTTATATGGGCTTATCACAGGCTACTCTGGGAGGAGTACAACAATATGTTTAAAGATCGTCTCGGTGTTCGTTCAGTTGTCGTGTTGCTGATTTTCACACTGGTTGTTTCAGCATTCGGCTTCGTAGCGGCACAAGATAATAGTGCTGCGCCGTTCCTCGGCGTGGGGCTGAGTTCGACTGATACCACCTTAAAGGTCGAGCAGATTCAATCAGGCAGTCCGGCAGATAAGGCCGGTGTAAAAGTTGGTGATGTTATCACGGCCATTGATACCAAGGCTGTGACAGCAGATACCATCCGTGATGTCATCGCTGGACACAAAGTTGGCGATGTCGTCACTTTAAGCCTGACTCGTGGCACGACTTCGATGGATGTAAAGGTGACTTTGGGTGAACGCCCCGCAGAAGCGACTGAAGCGCCATCTGCACCGCCCACCACCGCACCAACCGATATTGCACCTACTACCGTTGCGCCAAGCACAAGTACATCAGGTGATCGTCCGGTGCTGGGCGTTCAACTCGAAAATACGGATAATGGCCCTCTGATCCGTGCGGTGATGCCCGGTTCACCAGCCGAAAAAGCCGGATTGAAAGTCGATGACGTACTGACAAAGATTGGCGATACTGCGGTCAAGGATGCCCAATCAGCCAGTGCAGCCGTCCAAGCACATAAGGTCGGTGATGAGGTTGCGATTGAAGTGACACGCGCTGGTAAGACCGTTACAGTGACGGCTACTTTAGCGGCTGGCTCAACGGTAACTGCACCATCTGCACCGAGTATTCAAAGCACAGCGAACCGCCCTTTATTGGGTGTGCAGCTTCAAGATACCGATAAGGGTGTCGTCATCCAAGCGGTCGGAACAGGATCACCAGCAGAAACGGCGGGTTTAAAGGTTGGCGATGTGTTGACCAAGATTGGTGACACGGCCATAACGGATGCCGCGTCTGCCAGCGCTGCGGTACGAGCCTTGAAGGTCGGTGATGAAGTCTCGATTGAAGTCACCCGTGATGCCAAGACCGTAACCGTCAAAGCGACTTTGGCGGCTGCTCCTGCCTCCGCATTTGGTCTATCACAAAATGGCATGGGCGTTACCTATGATGGCACGAGTAAACAGTGGATGATTAGCAGCTTGCCACAAGACAGTGATCTGTATAAAGCAGGGCTGCGTGAAGGCGATAAGATCACCAAGTTTGATGGCACGGCCTACGATCCGGCGGCACTGGCTGAATATTTGAGCAAAGCGACCGGTGATGTGACCTTGACCGTTAGCCGTGATGGCAAGGATCAAGACATCAAAGTGCCCGCGATGGCTCTCATGGGTCTAGCGATGGGTGGTTTCGGTATGGGATCGGGCGAAATGCCGTTCTTCGACTTCCCTTTCAATATGATGGGCGGCGGTTCACGGTTAGGTGTGGAGTTTGTAACGCTCGATGCTTCAGTTGCCAAAGAACATAATGTTACCGAAACAGTGGGTGCTTTGGTGACGAAAGTGACTCCACAATCACCGGCGGATAAGGCTGGCATCAAAGCCAATGATGTCGTGACCAAGGTTGATGGCTCCGAAGTCAACGCGGAACATACCCTGCGCGATCTTTTGATGACCCATAAAGCGGGCGACAGCATTAAGCTCGATGTGGTTCATGACGGGAAATCCAGCCAACTGAGTGTGACATTGGATCAAACCCCAATGAGCAGCGCATTCCCATTCTTTAATTTTGGTCAAGGCGGTCAGAACGGCAACGGTTTCCCGTTCGAACTACCGACACCAGCGCCCACATCACCACTGGCAAATGGCTCGGCGATGTAAGGCTGCGCTTCGATAACTGAATATCAAGCTTGTGGAAACGCCTGACGATAACCGTTAGGCGTTTTCAATTGCACTGGACGCTTGAAGCAGTTGCCTAGTGGCGGCTATAATGCGCCTCATTTGCGACCTTAGTGAAAAGTAGACGTAATGAATATTCAACAACAACTGCTCGACCGCCTCAATAACCGCAGCGCACGCGTCAGCGTCATCGGGCTGGGTTATGTGGGCTTGCCGCTGGCGGTGGAATTCGCTGAAGCCGGTTTTACGGTGATGGGCTTGGATGTAGCGGCAGACAAGGTTGAGAGCATTAATCGCGGTGAAAGTTATATTATTGATGTGCCTTCCGAACGGGTGCTGCCGCTGGTCAAAAGTGGAAAATTGTGCGCGACCACCAACTACGACGATTTGCGGGATACAGATACGGTGAGCATTTGTGTGCCTACACCGTTGAATGCGATTAAAGAACCGGATATGTCGTTTGTGATTAGCGCGGTCGAGTCGATTGCCAAGATTTGCCATGATGGGATGTTAATCGTACTGGAAAGTACGGCTTATCCGGGTGCAGCGGAGGAAACCATTCTGCCGCGTTTGGCACATCACAGCTTCAAAGTGGGTGAGAATGTCTTCGTGGCTTTTTCGCCGGAACGCATCGACCCCGGTAATCCCAAGTATCATCTGCGGAATACACCCAAGGTCATTGGTGGTGTGACACCGGAATGTACCGAAGTAACGGTTGCGTTGTACAAAGCAGCAGTCGATACAATTGTGCCAGTATCGTCACCCAAGACCGCTGAGATGGTTAAGCTGATGGAGAATACCTTCCGCGCGGTGAATATTGGCTTGGCGAATGAGATGGCGATCATGTGCGATAAGTTGGGTGTGGACGTGTGGGAAGTGATTAAAGCGGCCACCAGTAAGCCCTTCGGCTACATGCCGTTTTATCCCGGCCCCGGTGTTGGCGGCCACTGTATTCCGGTTGATCCACTTTACTTAAGTTGGAAGATGAAGACGCTGCATTACAACTCGCAGTATATTCAGCTTGCCAGTGAGATGAATGCCCACATGCCGCATTATGTGATGGACAAAATCACCAACGGCTTAAATGACGATGGCAAGGCGGTGCGCGGCGCAAAAGTGGTGGTACTCGGTGTGGCTTATAAGCGTGACATTGATGATGTGCGCGAAAGTCCGGCGTTGGATGTGTTGAGGCTGCTGCACGAAAAAGGGGCAGCGGTGGTTTATCATGATCCTTTTGTGGCTAAGCTCCATTTGGAAGATGGTACATCTATGCAAAATGTGGCTTATAACGATGAGCTGCTAAACAGCGCGGATTGTGTGGTGATTACGACTGACCACAGCCAGTTTGATTATCAGCATGTGCTTGATCATGCCAAATTGGTGGTGGATACACGGCATGTGACCTCACCCCGCACGGGGAAAGCAAGGGTAGTGCTGCTATAGGATGAGGCAAGTTTTACCCCCCTGTATCTTGAGAGATGGGTGATGGTAACATCAATAAACCCAGATGCGAGAGTGTGGCAGCTTGGTACCCCCTGAAGCTAAAGAGCTTGCGGATGAGATGAAGCCCGCACTTATTCTGC
>JACDGI010000552.1 GCA_013821665.1 Anaerolineae bacterium | reverse complement strand
GTTGTGCGGACTCTGCCAGTGGTCAGTCACTTCTAATGTGAAGTCAGAGCTTTTCAGATAGCGAGTCGTGCCATCAGGCTGCACCAGAAGGCCGCCGAAAGCGGGTGCGTGACTGCCATCCTGCAAACGGATTTGCCCCAACATCAGCTCGCGGTTGTCGTCCAATTGCAAGCCGAACCAATCCCAACCTTGGGCGGTGCTGCCGAGGGCGCTGGTGCTGAACTCATGATCTTTCCATGTTGCGCCGGAGACGGTAAAGGTTTGGTCGCCGACGCGGATGCTGCCGTTGGTGATGAGGCGCGTAAGCGAATAATAGTAGCTGGCATTGCCGGGTTGGTCGCTTTTGGGGCTGAGTCCGTTTTGACCTTGCAGCGCGGGCGGTTTAATTTGTTCGAGATTGAGATCGACGGCGAACTGTCCAGCATCGGCTTTGATGGTGGTGTTTTTGGCAGTGGCATCCGCCGCCTTGATTTGCCAATCTTCAATCCAGACATGATAAACCGGATCGACGGTTGCGCCCGCTAAATCCGCACCTGCCCGACTGAAACGCTGCACATCATAATATTTGCCGCCACCAATATCGGAGACCGCGAAATGTGCCATATAAATCTGGTTGCTGCGCCATTCGGATGTGCTGGCAACGGTTTTATCCGGCGGCTCAATGGCACGGCGGAAAATGGTGAATTGGTAGCCGAAGCGGTGTCCATCGGTGGTGGTGACGTTGCCAGTGTAATACCACCATTCGGTTTGAAAGTCGGGATGAGCGCCGAAGTCCTGCGGGAAGTTCCATGTGCGGGGTTCGATGGCGCGGGTATAGCCAGTGGTATCCGACGAAACGCTGGCGAACTGCGTGGAGGCATCCACACTACCGCCCGCGTTGGTACCGACCAAACTGAAGCCGAAAACCACAATCACAATTGCTCCGAGTGCCAGCACAATCCAACGCCACATCAAATATTATCCTTGTTCCAATATTCACAATCAACTCTATTATACGCGAAGTTGATGGACGCAGGGCTGAGAAGATGGTGATCGTCGTAACAGGCTTAGGTCAGGACAACGACACCAATTTGATAGTCGAGGACTTTTTCGAAGCCGATTTTTTCAGCCACGCGGATGGAAGGTGTATTTTTGAGCCACGCATCCCAATTGACCTGCCAACCGAGGCGTGTGGCATGTTGGGCGAAGGCGCGGGCGGTGATGGTGGCAAGCCCTTGGCGCTGATAGGGTTGCAGCGTTTCGATGCCGATGCCGCACACACCGGGGCTGAAATACTCGGCGGTACACCATGAGATGATGCCATCGGTATCGTGGATGATACAGTACCCGAAGGCTTGATCGACAAAATGTTCCGGCGATGTCCAACAGTCTTCGATTTCTTGCATGACGGCGGAGATGCCGGTTAGACGCGGCGTTTGCAGCAGTTCGTTATCAATGAGTACGAGGCGCATATGGTTTGGCAGTTTCGGCGGTTGTGACAGATCAGCCGATGGGTTCAGGCGATAGAGCACACGCGCATGGGCTTGAACCGAAAGATCAGGTAGAAAAGTTACGATTTCGTCCAACCAGTCGTCATGAACGGCATAAAGTTTTAAGATGCCGAAGGCGCGCTGACGGGCTTCCGCCACCAGATTATCGACCACGAAATCGCGCAGTGAAGCGTTAAAGGTCGCGTTGTGGGCATCGCCGCCGAAATACAGGTTGTGCGCTCTATCCCAGATGAGGGCGGAGGTCGGCATGTGGGTATCATCGACCCACGCGAGAGCAGGACTATTGCCAACCTCCATCGCCGTAACGACAAAATGGAGATGCGGCACGCCAAAAAGCACGGGTAAGACGGGATGCGATGGTGCTACAGGGTGCATGATGTCCTCCTGTATGCGGAACAGTTCAGGGTCATTATAGTTCATAAAAAGTTATGGTGAAAATTAGCGGTTTAGATGTTCACGATTTCCGACAGCATTTATAATGAGCCTTTATATACAATTGGGCAGACTGATGCAGGAGAAACATGCGTATGACGTTCAGCTTTGAAGCGCGGCCTTCGGACTCGGCCTATGTGGATGGGGTATGGCGTACATCTACTGAGACCAGCGGTTCGTTTACCTCGGTTGCACAGATCAACTGGGGGATCGTCGTATCACGATACCAAGGCAAGACCGTCGTGACCGTGCGCGGCCCGGAGACGCAAGCCAGCCCCGCCGCTTTCCCTGCTGATGTCGAGTTCTTTGGCATCCGTTTTAAACTCGGTACTTTCATGCCGCATTTGCCCGCAAAAACGGTGATGGATCGGCGCGATTTGAATTTGCCCGAAGCCTGTAATAACTCCTTCTGGTTTCACAGCTCGACGTGGGAGATGCCGACCTTTGAGAACGCCGACACCTTTGTAGACCGGTTGGTGAGCGAAGGTTTGTTGGTGCATGAGCCAGTGGTGGATGCGGTGCTACAGGGGCAGCCGCCTGATTTATCGCCACGAGCGGTTCAATATCGCTTCTTACACGCGACCGGCTTAACCCAAAAGACGGTTCACCAAATCGAACGTGCCCAGCAGTCGGCGGCACTGCTCGAACAGGGCGTTTCGATCCTCGATACCGTTTATCAGGCGGGCTATTTTGATCAGGCGCATTTGACGCGTTCACTAAAGCGTTTTATGGGACAAACGCCGATGCAAATCGCAGGTCTTAAGCAGTCCGAATAACTTGCGTTTTTATACAATACGACACCTTTTCGCACGGCTATACTGCCTTTATTGAATATCAATAACGAGGAGCAATAACCATGCGTAAAATAATCGTATCCACAATGGTATCGTTGAACGGCGTGATGGAAAGTCCGCAGAACTGGTCTTTCGATTACATGAATGACGAAATCATGAAATATGCCTTTGACCAACTGTTTGCGACGGATGCGCTCATCATGGGGCGCTTGACCTTCGAAGGATTTGCTGAGGCGTGGTCATCGCGGGCGGGTGCGGATGCTTTTGCCGACCGCATGAACGCTTTGCCCAAGTTTGTGGCTTCACGGACGTTGAAAGAGCCGCTGACGTGGAATTCGACACTGTTGAAAGGCGATATTCCGAAAGCGATTACCGAATTGAAGCAGCAGTCGGGTCAAGATATTTTGCAATTCGGAGCCGGTGAATTGACCCGGACGCTGATTCCGCACGGTTTGATTGATGAGATTCGATTGCTCGTTTTTCCGGTGGCAATCGGTGGCGGTGGGCATATCTTTGAGACCATCGAGAAAACCTCGATGAAACTTTTGGATACGAAGATCTTCAGCAACGGGGTTATGGCTGTCCATTACCAGCCAAAACCGTCTGAATAACCATAACGTTGCATTTTCGTTCAAGGGCTGACGCACTGAGGATCCTTATCCGAATGATGCGTCAGCCTTACATACGTTTGGAGAGCGAATGTCCGCTGTTCCAAAAGAGGTCTATGGGTGAAAAGGAGTGATAATGGCAACCATTTTGAACAAAGATGAACTGCCGTTTAGTGCCAGTTCCTGGCAGTTCGAAGGCTATCTTCATGATGCGGTAAACGTCTCCTTTTTTCTGAGTAATACGTCACCGGAACAGGGTCCATTGTTGCACAAACATCCCTACGAAGAGATTTTCATTGTGCAGGAGGGAAAGCTGACATTTACGGTCGGTGATACCGTTATCGAAGCAAGTGGCGGCCAGATCGTGATTGCACAAGCGGGTATACCTCATAAGTTCATCAACTCCGGAACGGAAGTCGCACGCCATGTGAATATCCACGCCAGCCCACGTATGATCACCACTTGGTTGGAAGAAAATGACCCACCAAACAGGGCAGAGTAGGTGTCGCTTCGGTGCAAGACAACCTCCTTTGGTTGGGCTATGATGGCTGAAACAGAACAACCAAAGGAGTGCCCGATGAGCAAACTTGTTGTCGCCCAATTTTTATCGGTCGATGGCGTGATGGAAGCGCCGGAAAAGTGGTCATTTCCCTACAACAATGATGAATTTATGGCCTTCAAAATGGATGAACTCAAAGCCAGCGGCACTCATCTGTTGGGCCGTGTGACCTATGAGATTTTTGCAGGTGCCTGGCCTTCCAGAACGGGCGAATTTGCTGACCACATGAATCGTCTTCCGAAGTACGTGGTTTCCACATCCTTGAAGAAGCTCGATTGGGATGGTTCACACCAAATTAAAGAGCATGTCGCTGAAGAAGTGACCAAGCTCAAGCAGCCGCCGGGTAAGGATATTTTAGTCGCTGGCAGTGCCACACTTGTCCAAACCTTGATGCAGCACAATCTGGTGGATGAATATCATATTATGGTTTATCCGCTGGTTTTAGGAAGCGGCCAACATTTCTTTAAGGATGGCGATACGGCCAAGCTGAAGCTGGTCGAAAGTAAGGCTTTCAAAACGGGTGTTGTGTCGCTGATTTACCAACCCGCAACGAAGTAATAAAAGGCAGAATTGAACCGCCAAGTCGCCAAGAACGCCAAGTTTCAATGCAGAGAGTTTAACCACAGAGGCAGAGAGAGTTCTTAAAAAAGTTCATTTGAAACTTCTCCTTTAGACCTCTGCAATAAACCAACAATCAGGCGATGATGGCGACGGTTTTGAGCAAGACTTCAAACAGCGTTTTGTCACCTTCGACATCGGCACGCTGGCGGATCGTTTCGGCCTCCAAACCTTTAGTGAATAAACGCCATGCCGTATCGGTGTCGATTGAGATGGTGGTGGTCGGCGGCAGATCAGTATCAGCATACAACTGCCAGCCCGCGGCCTCACGGACGAGATGCCATGTGCCACCACCTTCGCCGGTGATGATGAGCTTCACCAGCTTATCGGTCGGCGCAGCGGTGTCGTGATAGGTCTGAGGCAGGGCGTGGACAAAGGTGCTGAGAACCGGATGCACGAAACGCGCTTCCTTCAAACTGGTGATTTGTACCGCGTCACAAATATGCTGGTGGTGCATCCACTGTTCGGTGAGTTCGCGGGCGATATGCATCCACAATGGATCAGCGTTGTTGCCCGTCCAACCAATGCCACCACCAACCTTCAGCGGATTGAGGGTGTTCAGGTAATCAATGATTTGCTGGTTGGTGAAACCCAGCAGCGAAATCAATAATGTGCGGCTGATGCGGCGGGCGGCTTTGACCCACAACTCATTTTGAGCATTGATGAGTTCGATCAGTTCTTGGAAGTCATCGACTTTGAACCACTGACCATCATGGTCGCGCATTCCAGAGAGCAACTGCATCCGTGTACCCAGCAAATGCAGTGCCACATCGCGCACATTCCAGCCGGTGCAAACCGTTGGATACTCCCACTGCTCGTCCGTAAGCGACTCCAACACGCGCTGAAGTTCGAGACGAATATCAGGGAAAAGATCAGTCACGATAATGTGTTCAAGCGGCGTTCGGATGGTCAATTTGGCAGCCCTCTTATTTTAGAAAGGTGATGCTGGAAATATTGGTGAAGGCTGTGCAGCGTTCGCGGCTGCCCGCATTCCACGGCTCGCTGAAGCACACATAATCGGCACCGATTGCTGAGATGCTGCGCTTGGCGGTGTCATCCGGCAGCGTCCACACACGTTCGCCGGTTATCAACGGCACAATAAAATCGAAGGTGATGGCTTTGCCGCTGGCTTTGGCAGTGGTGATGAGTTCACCGAAGTGGTTGGGTACTTCATTTG
>JACDGI010000018.1 GCA_013821665.1 Anaerolineae bacterium | reverse complement strand
AGGATAGCCATCTGTTCAACAGTAATTCGGTGAGCATTCATAACAGGGGCGAACATTTTACGAGCGATTTCTTCACCAAGGGCGTAATGTGCTTCTGGTCCTTGCATGAGTGAGCAAACAATATTCTGTTTGGCTACACCACCAAAGTAGTCTGTGCGTGCTAGTTCCTCGGTTTCATTGTTATAGACCGGCGGGTGGCAGGGATGGGTGATGAAGTAGCTAATGTCGGAACGGGGTGGTAATTTGCCGCTGTGTGGGGCAGCAGGATCCAGCCCAATGACCATTGCACCACTTTTGAGTACGGGTACTATACCTGCGGCAATTTTGCCAATAAATAAATCCGGTACGGCCAAGATCACCACATCCGCCGGCGGAACAGCTTCTGCTTCCGGGGTAGGCGTTAAGCCTGCTGCTCGTAGTCGTTCTTGTCCGGCTTCACCCGCTTCGATAAAGAGCGTCTTGTAGCTGCTGTCTTCGCTGAGCAATTTGGCGATGCGTGCCCCAATTTTCCCTGCGGCACCAAACAATGCAATAGTGGTCATGGGTTCCTTCTCTCCTTTAGAGATTTATTCGTTAACGCTCTTAATACATACGGTAGCAAAGGGCATCAAATTTAGTTCCAAGCCTTTAGCTGGAACATATTCGGCGTTTAGCTGATTGGCACGATATCCTTCTGGATTTTGCATGGCTTGAAATACATTTACTTCATTTAGGTGGCGGCATGTGACATGGGATGGCAAACCAAGCACGCGTATTTTTTGTGACTGTGCGCTAAAGTTAGTGAGTAATACCTCAGGATTATGATTTTTTCGGAGTACTAATCCTTCTACAATAAGCGGATTATTGGAACTCCCACCTAACACCTCTCCGCTGTTAAATTCTCCTACATCCGCTAGTACGTGAAAAAGTGGGAACACGGCTTCAGGAACCGAGGGGAAAAGTTGAGGCAATGGTGATCCCGATTGCCGTTCCATGACACCTAACCAACCGATCGTTTCATAGAAGGTGATGCTGTGTGCGCCTGCTTCTGCCAAATACTTAATACTGCCTAATGTCCAGCCTGCCCCAAAGAGCGACATTTGACGTGGATCAACTTGTTGGGGCAATTGATCATTGGAAATGCTTACAGACTGGCTGGTAGCGGCCGGATTAGAACGCATTTTGAATGTCACAGGGCTGACCATGATCGGTTTGCCACCGCTAAAGGACTTTGCCGTCATCAATGTGGTTCCTTGTCCTGAGAGTGATTCGACCAATGATGCGTTATCAAAAGCGTGTACCTGTGGGTTAAGCGTGTACGTTAGCAGGTCAAAACTTGAAGGTTCGGGACGATTACGATTCAATTGAACAAACCATGCATCTGTTCCATTGGCAAAATGGGCATCAGATGCAAATTTCATAAGATGAGTTTTAACAAGCGCCATAACTTCGGCGGATACCACAAATGTGCCGTATTGGAAAATCAGCCAAACATAAACGGATGGTCTTACAGCACTCAGAATAGGCTCAAGTGCGGACAAGTCGTTTTCAGCATTGGGACCTAAATGGAGTGCGATTTCGAGTTGGGTGCCTAAGGCTACCGCTTCTTGTTTTGCCTGTTCCAATTTCTTTCGCATGTCCGCCTCAGATGGCGTGAGATCTACTCGCAAATGTGTAAGATTGAGGATTTGTAAGCGTTGAATTTCGGTGCTGCTAAGCGCTTCGCCGTGTCCCGCTACACAAAGACCAATGCGAGGGAGTTGGGCAACAACTTGATCGCTAATTGTGAATTCCACAATGTCGGGTGGACGAGATATAAACATTTCAATAGGCTGATTTGCAGAATTGCTTTTCAATTCCAAACTGACAGATTGCTTTACCCGTGTACCTTTTTCAATAGTAGCGGGAAAGGGCAGCGCCAGCGGGGTACAATATGTTTTATAGGAGGCATCCGTCCAATTACGCTGGTCTTCCATCTCAAAAATATCACCATCAAAATGTGTGGTTGCCCATATATTCTGCTGAACTTCGTGAGCAATCGACCGCATATTTAGAAATGGCTGATGGGGTTCGATTAGATTTGGGAAAGTACCTTCGGTTATCGTGCCATCCATATGCTCAATACGACAACGTTTCCCGGCGCAATCCATAGGATGAAGGACGCAGAAACCTACGCGGTTTCGCTTGAAAGTTGTTAAAGCTTCCCCGTCCATTTCAAAACGGAGAATGCCATCTGATGTACCAACAATTGTGCCTGTCCATATGAAGTGAATATCTGCCTCTTGGTGTACCGCTTCATAAACAATATGAAATGAATCGGCACGAATATCCATTCTCTGTGGTCTGATTTGAACAGGGATAGTTCTCCAATTATGATCGCGTACTGCTGCATACACGCGGCGTAATATTTCATGTTCGCCTAAGCAGATATAACGTAAATCACCTGCTTCATAAACTAATGACAGCACCCCAGCTCTTAATGGCACAACCTGTGTTGGAGAAATATCTTGCCCATAATAGCGAACATAACGCGGTAATTCAGCCATTTTTACCTAAACCTACAACATACTCACAAAGATTGCACATTGTATACAATCTGGTATAAAACAAATTTACATGAAACGATATTCACAACCAGCTAACCTAATAAACTGTATGCTACACCGCGTTTACACTCACTTGCAACACGAAGATTAATTTGTCGATTGAGGTGGGATAGACGTTCGAAATCACGATGCTCATATGCCTCAACGATAGCAGTGTGATCATTTATAGATTGCGACTCATCATAATCTGAAATAGCTTCGGCACGTAGATATAGAACGGCTGCTATTTGAGCGACGATTTCTTCCCAGTTGCGGATAAGCATTACATGTTTGCTTTTATTAATCAGGTATCTATGGAACGCCATATCAATCGTGCGAACGCTCTTCAAATCGCCTTGCCTAATGGCTTTCTTTTGAAGTTGAATTGAACTATCGAGGTAGTCAAAGTCAGTCGTCGTCAACGTGTGGATGATCAATTCACCAGCAAAGTTTTCCAAAGTGGTTCGCATGGAAAATATTTCACTAACGTCTTGTTCTGTGAAGGCACGGACGAAACAACCTCGATTTGGGGCGGCAATCACTAGTCCTTCACGCTCAAGCAAAATGAGCGCTTCACGAATAGGTGTCCGGCTTACTCCCAACTGCTCAGTGAGTATATTTTCAGTGATGTGATCATTCGGTTTTAAGCGGCCTTCAATAATGGCTGTGCGAATCTGCTCAACCACCTGTTCCCGTAGGTTAATAGGTCGTATTTGTGATAAAGATGTCATAAACACTGTTTTCTTGTATAATGTGGATTGTATACAATATGCCGAAACATGTCAAATAGGTTTACCATAATATTAAATTCGCTTAGGAACGCCACATACCTTCGACCTAAATATCATCGCCAAGTTAATTGCGAGGTTCGGATTATGCACTCCTCCACTCTTTCTTCTGAAGAAAATTTAGCACAGCTTCCCAGCGTATATATAGAAGTATCAGTACCAAACCCAACCGGAAGAGGCGCGCGCGATCCGCATGTATTGTTATGTGACCCACCTATTTATTTGGATGGCCAGAGTCTTTCAGCGTTCTTGCGGTATCGGAGCAAAACTTATGACACTTATGACGGTCATAATGCTGCTAGTGGGCCAGATTGGTATGCTATCCATTTCCCAAAACCTGTCATTTTAAATTGTATTGAAATGACTATGGAATGTCCAAACCGGGATGGAGGATGGTGGACATCGCTCCATGTCGAATATTGGGATGACATGCTTGGTAATTGGGAATCCGTTTCAAGTTTCGAGATTACCCCACCGTATTCCTTTGAGGATGTCGCATTCTTTCGCCGTCCCTATGAAACGCATTCGCTGACATTTCATGAGGTTACTACAACTCGCATACGATTAATTGGAATGCCGGGTGGTTTGGCTCAGTTCACTTCTTTAGCACGTTTAGCCGCTTACCATCGCAATCTTTCACGCTGGAATCCTGCTTCTTTACCCCGTCCGCCTGTACCCTATTTGTTTCGCCTTATTCCGCCTCATAGTATTTGGGATTTGTCGGAAAGTCTGGTGAAATTGACAGGCTTGAGTGTAAATGTCGCCTACATGGATCATTACCTTGACCGTGAGCGGTATGAAAGTTGGTGGCGACGAATCAGCCGTAATTATCAAGGCGAACCAGAGCTATGGCAGTTGCTGGGTATGGCAATTGGATGGGACACATGGAACCAAATCGAGTTTCCTGAGGAAGAATTATCAGTCGAACGCCAACAACCTTATGTACGAATTAGCTTTCACAATACGATTGGTCGTGCCGTTGCACCAATTGTTGTTGATCAACAGATATTGGGGGAAATGAGCAGCCATCAAGTGATTATCAAAGAGCACTTTGATCAAGACTGGCACCGGCATTATGCGCACCAGCATAACATCACATGGCGTGAGTACAACGCTGCCATTAAACGCTCGCCGCATATGACGCTCGAACAATTAGAGGGTGCAGCAACTCTAATGGGCATGATTGCCAACCTGATTGCCAACTTGGCACATCGCAATTTAAACCTTGAACAAGAGCTGGACGGTGTTCGACAAGCTGCGGTGGATCGCCGAGTGATCGAGCGACGCGAAACGGTACGCAAAGCGATTGACTTTATGCAAGAGAATTTGGAAGCGCCCATTAGCGTGAACGATGTTGCTAATGCCGTAGCGCTCAGTCCAACCTACTTTGGCATTGTATTCACACAACAAATGGGGCGTAATCCGGTTGATTACTTAATTGACCTTCGAATCGAACGTGCAAAGGAGTATCTCACCACTTCTAATATGTCGGTGATGGATGTGTGCATTGCACTGGGTTATGACCCTAGCTATTTCAACCGCCTATTCAAACGCTGTACCGGTTTTACCCCCGGTCAGTACTCTCGCCAGATCCATAAAGCAAACAGGTATGTTGATGTTTCGTTGTAAGTTCATAGAAATAAGTCAATTAACAAGCATCAAAAAACAACTTTTCCAAATCCAAATTTCCATAAGATGAGTCTAGAAATAGACAAAAATAAATTGAAAACGTTATTTTTAAGGTTTAATGGATGATCAAAAATCCTGATCCAGTTTCTCCACTGGTCGATATTTCCGCTTCCAAAATAGTGTCCAAATACCCCCGGAATCGCATTTGGGGATGGATAGGCGCTTTCGTACGCGATTTGTCCTATGACATCCGTAAAAATCGCGCCCTTCTGCTAATGGCACTGCCGGGACTTGCTGTGGTATTTGTTATTAGTTATATGCCAATGCCCGGTATTGTATTGGCATTCAAAAACTATAGAGCCGCTCAAGGCGTTTGGGGTAGCAACTGGGTTGGATTTAATAATTTTCAATTTCTTTTTAACTCGGGAACCGCTTGGCAGATTATTCGCAATACACTGGCATTGAATGCGCTGTTTATCATCGCTGGTCAGATTTGCGCATTGACAATGGCGGTATTATTGAACGAAGTATATCACCGACAGATTGCCAAAACGTTTCAATCTATTCTGTTTTTTCCACACTTTGTCTCTTGGGTGCTAGTTGGGTTCTTCACGTATGCCTTCCTGAATTCCGACACGGGTTACGTCAATGCTGTTCTAAAATCGCTTGGGCACGATTCGGTGAACTGGTATGGAGAACCACAGTATTGGTATGCCATTCTTGTTTTTCTGAGTGTATGGAAAGGACTTGGGTATTTCACCATTATTTATTTGGCTGGCATGTTGAATATCAGTCCGGAGTATTACGAAGCTGCACGAATTGATGGCGCCAACAAACTTCAGGAAATTTGGTACATCAGCCTTCCCTTGATCCGCCCTCTAATTATCATCAACGTCTTGCTCGCAATTGGTCGTATCTTTTTTGCGAATTTTGATTTTATCTTCAACGTTACGCGCGATTCGAGCTTAATACTCTCAACCACAAATGTGATTGACACCTTTGTCTATCGCTCCCTTACTTCTGTCGGTAATTACAACATCGCTTCAGCTGCCGGCGTTTTCCAAGCATTAATGGGGCTGATTTTGGTGTTGTTTGCTAACGCTTTAGTTCGTCGAATTGATAAAGAACACGCATTGTTTTAAAGATATAGAGACCAAATAAAATGACTTCTCTTGATAACAAGACGCGAACAAAACTCATACATATGGTCATCCTTTTCGTGATCGGTGTTGTTTGCATTCTTTGGTTGATTCCGCTCATTATGATTTTGTCCGCCTCGTTCACTGAAGAATCAACGCTTATTAACACAGGTTATCAGATACTCCCGCCCAAATTCAGTTTAGAGGCCTATCGCTGGTTATGGAATGATCCATCAATATTACTGAATGCGTATGGTGTATCGATCATCGTAACTTTAGTAGGCACCGTATGCAGTGTACTTATTATGTCATTGTTGGCTTTTGCCCTCTCCCGCAAAGAACTGAAGTTGCGTAATGTCCTGACGTTTATCGTGTTTTTTACCATGCTGTTTAACGGCGGTCTTGTACCCTATTACATCAATATGAGCCGTGTACTAGGCGTGAAAGACACGCTTTGGGCATTGATACTCCCGTATCTCGTTATTCCCTTTAATGTGCTGTTGCTTCGCACCTATTTTGCAGGCTTGCCTAAAGATTTGTTTGACGCTGCTCGTGTTGATGGTGCTAGCGAGTGGCGAATTTTTTTCCGGATTGTTGTCCCCTTGTCCACTCCTGCGCTGGCGACGGTCGGGTTATTCACCATGTTGCAGTACTGGAATGACATGTATCAAGCGCTCCTGTTTATTGAAAATCAACACCTGTATCCCCTGCAATATACACTCTACAAGTTGCTCGTCAACACGCAAATGCTCAATGAGCTAACCGTCCAAACAGGCGCGCCTGTTCCGCATCTTTCAGTCACTATGGCAATGGCGGTGATTGCAATTGCTCCTGTGACATTATGCTTCTTGTTGGCGCAAAAATATTTTGTACGGGGGATCACACTGGGAAGCATCAAAGGTGACTAGCCAAAATCAGAGGCTACTAAGAAACCCGGTGACCGTAACAAACATTAAGGAGGTGACGAGCTAATCGAATTCTATAAGAGTGTTTTTGTCCGATTTAACCTTTGTTACCGTACATACTAAATTTATGAAGGGAAAAATCATGTTGAGGAAGTACTTGCCTTCGAAACTTTTGGTTCTACTTTTGATAGCTGTTATCGTCTTGGCAACGAATATACCGTTACTTGCACAGGACGTACCTACGCTGGATTATTACTTCATTTTGCTCTCGTCCAAGCCTGAAGATTTACAGGCCGTTGAAGATGCGGCAAATAACATTTTGGTCAAGAATATTGGCGCCAAGGTAAAACTTCATCCGTTGAGCTTTACTGATGCCCAAACTAAAGCCAATTTGATTCTCAATTCGGGCGATGCTTGTGATGTCATGTCTTTCGGTTCGTTCATTCCTTTTCCGGCAGCCGTTGCAACCGGCGGATTGATGGATATCGGCGATCTGCTCACACAAAATGCCCCCAACCTGATGAGCAATACGCCGCCTGAAAATTTGGCCGCAGTCAAGAACAATGGAAAGATCTATGGCGCTCCTCTGTTTTCGGGCGGCAGTTCTAGGGCTGGCTTCTGGGTACGCGGTGATCTACTTGATAAGTACAAGTTCGATTGGAAGAACGCTAAGACGTGGGAATCTTGGGAACCATTCTTCGATGCGGTCCTGAAAGGCGAAGATGGGAAGGTCACACCGCTGGTTTCTAGTGATCCTTATTGGGGTCGACAGTGGTGGCCCAATTACTATGGTTACGACTCAATCAGCGACAGTATTGGCGCAACAGGCGCACGCGGTATGGTGGGTGTGAAGCTTGATGATCCTGACACAAAAGTTGTTCCCGTAGCTTTTACACCTGAGTACAAACAGGCCGCCGAGTTGGCTCGCAAATGGTATCTCAAAGGCTATTTCCTAAAAACGCCTCCCATTGACTCTGAAATGATTGCCTTGCGTGCTCAGGAGAAATTCGCTGCCTTTGAAATTCTGTTCCTTGGAAATTGGTCAACCAAAAACATGGCTGCTAATGAATGGAACAACAAAGAGATTATTACGGCTCCCATTCAGGACAGGACAGTTGTGACTACTGGCAGCGTCCTAGGCGCAGTTCAGGGTGTTTGCGCCGTTTCCAAACACCCGGTAGAGGCTGTGAAGTTTATTGAGGAAATGAACAAGAACGCTGATCTGCTGAACTTGATGGAATACGGCATCGAAGGCAAACATTGGGAATGGAAAGACAAGGCCAATAAGATTGTTGGTTTCCCGGTTGGTGTTGACGCCAATAACGTCGGTTATGTGGTAGCAGGACACGGGCAATTTGGAGACAAACGGCTGGTGTACCTGACCACGGCTGATGACATTGGTGTACTCGATAAAGATGCTGCAGATCGCAAGAATGCCATCGTATCCCCGATCTTGGGCTTTGTGCCGGATCTAACACCCATTCAGAATGAGCTGGCTCAACTCGCTTCAGCAGCCAAGCAGTATTGTGACCCGGTGGATAAAGGTTTGGTTGATGTTGAACCCGGCTTAGCCGAGTGCCAAAATCAGATCAAAGCTGCTGGCATTGACACGATTGTAGCTGAACTTCAAAAGCAGATCGATGTATGGAAGGCTGCCAAATAAGGCATCTAGGCTGATCTCAGAATTCGCCCCTGTTGCGTTTGTGTGATAGGGGCGAATGCATCAAGAAACTAAGGAAATTATGACGGACACAAAACCAAATGGAACTTTCCCAAAGTGGGGACGCTTCGAGCAGCACTTCGTCAGCTCAAATGATTATACAAATCCGGTTCAAGATGTTAGCCTAAAAATACGATTCATTTCGCCTTCTAGACGTGAATCGACTATTGACGGCTTTTGGAATGGTAAAAGGGATTGGCTTGCTCGTTTTTGCCCTGATGAATTGGGGAATTGGGCTTATTCCACAAGTTGCTCAGACGTCGATGATAAAGGACTACATAAGCAAGTAGGGCAATTTATCTGCGTTCAGTCATCTGGCGCAAATCGTTTTGATCAGCATGGGCCAATCCGATTATCAAACGACCGCCGTTATCTCACCCATGCGGATGGAACACCTTTCTTTTTCTTGGGTGACACAGCATGGAATGGACCTTTGCGGGCAACACAAACGGAATGGTCGTACTATTTACGTGAACGTGTCCGGCAAAAATTCACTGCCGTCCAATGGGTCACGACACAATGGCTTGCGTCTCCGGAAGGTGACCTCAACGACCATAAACCGTTTGATGGAATTAAGCGCATCACACTTAATCCAGAATTCTTCCAGCGTCTCGATAGTTATGTAGAAGCTGTAGATCGCGCGGGCTTACTAAACGTCCCGGTGATGTTATGGGCAGCTGAATGGCGTTCGACAGAATCAAATCCCGGTTATTTTCTTCCTGAAGATCAAGCGATTTTGCTCGGTCGCTATATGGTTGCACGTTGGGGAGCCTATCCTCTGATCTGGATTTTACCGGGAGACAGCGACTATCGCGGAGCAAAAGCAGATCGTTGGAAGCGAATCGGGCAAGGTATTTTTGGCGATGCACCACATGCCCCAGTATCCCTGCATCCCGGTGGAATGCAGTGGAATGCTGACGAATTTCGTAACGAACAATGGCTCGATATTCTGGGCTATCAAAGCGGTCATGGAGATGATGAAAAGACATTAGAATGGCTCGTTTGTGGGCCACCGGCGACGGATTGGATAAATCCGCCATCACGTCCCTTTATTAACTTGGAACCGCCCTATGAAGATCATGTTGCTTACCAAAGCCAAACCCGAATCAGCGCGGATTTTACGCGTAAGGCCCTTTACTGGAGCCTGCTTGTTTCACCAACTGCCGGAGTTACTTACGGTGGGCATGGTATCTGGGGCTGGGATGATGGAACCGCGCCACCGGTAGCACATCCCAATACGGGCGTTCCGAAACCTTGGCAAGAAGCATTGCTACTAGACGGTGCGGAACAAGTTAAGTATTTAAGTGAACTATTTGAATCGGTTGAATGGTGGCGGCTGCGTCCATCACCAGAATTGATTGCCTCCCAGCCGGGTGACTCGACTAAAAGCCGTTTTGTTAGTGCATCGCGTTCTGAAAAAGGTGATCTTGCACTGATTTATATACCACAAGACCGCGAAATTAGTCTTAATCTTGACAGTTTAGCGGACGATCTTTCCGCCATTTGGTTTGACCCGCGAAATGGCAGTCACCAATCCGCATCACTGAATGGCAGAAGCAAACCACATATTTTCCAAACCCCAGCCCCCGGCGATTGGATTTTGCTGCTCGGTCGAAGTGTCTCGCTTCCAGCTCAAACAAAAATAGGAACAAGCTCATGAAGATTTTGATTATTGGTGGTACAGGTCTTATCAGCACACCGCTTACCGGATTTTTATTGGAACGGGGTGACGACGTTACGCTTTACAATCGGGGGGAAACCGCATCGCGCGTCGTAGCAGGGGTACAAATGCTGCATGGTAACCGTCAAGATTACCCGACATTCGAAGAACAGATGCATGAAGCCGGATATTTTGACTGTGTTATTGACATGGTCGGCTATGCTCCAGAAGATGCTGAAAGCGTTGTTCGTGCCTTTCAAGGCCGGATTGGGCAGTTTATTTTTTGCAGCACCGTTGATGTATACAAGAAGCCCGCCACACGTTATCCCTACCGGGAAGATGAAGCCTATGGTGGCTTGAATACTTACGGCAAAAATAAGGTGATTTGCGAACAAACGCTGCTCACAGCTCATAAAAACGGTGATTTCCCAGTCACTATCATTCGCCCGGCTTATACCTATGGTGACAGCCGAGGGATTCTATATCCTGTTGGTTCAGGTGGTGGATATTTAGATCGTATCCGTAATGGCAAGCCCATTATTGTCCACGGCGATGGCAGTTCTCTATGGGTTGCTTGTCATGTAGATGACGTGGCACGTGCCTTTGTTAAGGCGACTCAAAATCAAACGGCTCTTGGCAATGTCTATCACACTACAGGTGAAGAATGGATGACATGGGATCAATATCATCAGGGGGTAGCACGGGCTCTAGATGCACCGATACCCACATTAGTACATATTCCTACTGACTCACTGGTCAAAATTGCGCCCAAGCGCTCAGTGAGTGTTGCAGACAATTTTCAGTTTAATAACATATTCGACAACAATGCTGCCCATAATGATCTTGGATTTAGGTATACCATTAACTGGGTGGATGGTGTTCGCCGCACTGTTGGATGGCTCGAAAAGTACGGAAATAAATCCGTACCTGACGATTTAGGTGTTGATGATCAAATTATCAACGCATGGCAGCGAATAGAGTCGTCCGTCGTCAATGATTTGAAGAATAACTCTATGCTTTAAAATATCGAATAAATGCTAACCTAATAGCTAAAAATCTGCGGTAAGGTGTGCTGCGACTCTTTGCATTAAGTACTATCTATATTCGAAAATGAAAAAGCGCTGCATTAGCGCTTTTTCATTTGTAACTGGAAGGCTGGAGCCAAGTAAAATACAGAATGGAGCCACACTGTGCTTCTCTGCACACCCATGCCAATACATACTCCAGCGCGGCGAATAGAAGGCTGTTATTCAAGTCGCCAATAAATGACACCTTGTCATCTCGAAACTTTTCATTATCAAGTTTTTGGAAATTTGGCGTAGCTCGCTAAATAGCAGAGTCTATGTAATCATACTTTTCTGACGTTCATTCGCAATCAATTCTCGTGCATTTTCCAGCGTACCGCTAATACGGTATTTTTTCTGCCAACCCGGAACAATCCGTGAACTAGCCTGCATAAGTGAGAGAATAAAACGGTTAGATGTAACAACAACAATAAGACCCAGTTTGTCATTATTTTGTTTAAGGGCCGCGCCCGAGTGCGAAAAAGCGCTGCCCTTCGGAATAACACTATCTGTTAAGTGGGCAATAATGTCGACTTGATGTTCAACCTTAAGAGATAAATCCGCGGACTCTTTCACAGCATTATAAAAATCATCCCACGACCAATGTTCGTATCGGGCATAAATGATTGTTTTATCGGCATTGTCCCATTGAACAGAAACAGGCATTTCAACCACCTTATTAAGCTGACCTGGATATTAAACCATTGTAATAGTTAAGCACATCGCCATTCATTAAGAATCAATCATGTACTTATGTTTCATCAATAAACAGTAAGTGCAGTACTTGAGACAAGTTTAGCGATGGTGACCTGACTAATTCTTACAATTTCACTATTAATTACTAATGGCGGGTGACAATTTTAAGTATCGATTGTCATTCAGCTGCTTGAGCATAAACGCAGCCATATCAGCACGTGAAATTCGTGAGCGAATGTCACCTACATTACCGACAACCAGAGTGCCTTGAGCAGGTTGATCCGTCAGCATGGGGACGCGCACAACCGTCCAATCCCGGTCTGATGTCTGAACCTTATGCACGACCTGCTTCATATCAGCAACAACATTCTTTGAAAGGACGTTGAGCAGCAATCCGAAGAAACGATCAATCAGATTCGGTCTATCCTGTGGTTCACGCACACCAGCTCCAGCGGAGATGACGATGCGATGGACATTCTGCTTCTTCATCGCCATCAAAATGTTCTCCATCCCACGACTAATTGTGTATTCGAGTTTGTTATTAGTGGGACCCAACACGCTGATGACCGCATCCACACCCTGAACAACACCTGCAATACAATCTGCGTCTACGATATCCCCCTGTATGATTTTGAGCTGGGGATGGTGCGTGGTTACTTTTGAGGGCGTACGGACCAAGGCGACCACTTCATGTCCCTTATCAAGCGCCTGCTGAATGAGATGCTGACCTGTTTTACCCGTTCCACCGAATATTGCCAATTTCATAATATTCTCCTTCGCTCTCAATTCTCAGATGTTTGTAGACCGGTCTACATATATGCAATAAAAAAAGAGATACACCTATAAAGCGCGTCTCACAAGCTCATTAATTTCCTCGGCGACCTGCTCCAATGGCTCAGTGCTCTGGCGGGTGCGGCAGAGAATGGTACCGCCTTCAATCGCTGAAATAATCAGTATTGACATAGACTTGGCACGTGTTTCAGGAATGCCCCCGGCTAGAAGTTTGTCGGCAAATACTTGCTGCCATTCGCTATAAATGCGATCACATTCTTGGCGCAGGGTAGCGCTCGTTGATGCCGTTTCCATTGCAATGGTCGTAATCGGCCCACCCGCGCGATAACCCGATAGTTTGATATTCAAGGCAATATTCTTGATGAAAATGCGGATCGCTTCTGCGGGATTTTCGATTTGTGCTAAATTTTCATGGATGCGCTGCAACACAATATTGCCCACATGGTTCACGGATTCAATCGCTAATTCTTCTTTACCACCGGGAAAATGGTAATAAAGGGACCCCTTAGGACTCCCGCTTTCTTTGATAATCTGATTGAGACCAGTCGCGTGATAGCCCTGCAATTCCAGTAAGTCACAAGTGGTTTCGATAATTTGATCGCGTGTAGAAGTCATAACTGATCCTAAATCTTAGTCTTACTTCGGAAAGCTGGTTGACGAGCTCAATTTAGGCTTGCCAACAGTGCCGATAATCTTGTGCAAACTGGTCAAATGAAATCGGCTCACGGCCTAGAACTGCTTCGAAATCGTGTGTAATTGAAGTGGCATTGCCGAATCGCGTAAGCGTATAAAGACCTGCTACAACGAGTGTATAGCCTAATTTGCGTC
Organism: Anaerolineae bacterium; assembly: GCA_013821665.1. GTDB lineage: Bacteria > Chloroflexota > Anaerolineae > Aggregatilineales > Phototrophicaceae > CFX2. The sequence continues at coordinate 12,248 of JACDGI010000018.1, read as the reverse complement.
CGCTTGCAAGCTGCTTCCAGACGAAATGAAGGATAGATGGATTGGTATAACGAATAGTTCGAAAGAGCACTGAAGAAAGTTTTTCGCTTACCTGAAAATAATCTAAGGCTTCCTTTCCCGTGAGTGTGTATTTGTGGTCTTCATCATAGTTTTCAGTTAAGGCATATACAGATACTGCCGCAATATCACGTACATCAATAAAACTGGTTTTGGCTTGGCCAACTGGCAGCGCAATTTCGCTGTGATCCCTGATTTCAGATGCCTGTGTGGTGGACAGGTTCTGCATAAAAAAGCTTGCTCGTAGAAAAGTATAGTGTACGCCGCTCTCGACAATCAATCGCTCGATTTTATGATGCGGGACGATTGCATTTTTCTCTACCCCTTGCAGTGAAAGAAAAACGATTTGCTGTACGCCAGCCTTGATTGCAGCCAGAATGGCAGGTCCGATATCGCGCTCCACATTAGACAGAGCAGGTGGCCTGACTAAAAATAACCGCTCAATTCCCGCAAAACTGGCATCATAGGTTTCACGATCCAAAAAATCGAAACGGGTGATCTCCATATTATCCCCGAGCGACTGCCGCGCCTTCTGCGTATCGCGAGCGCCAACACGAAACGGGATGCCTTTGGCTTGTAGTGCCTTCACAACTTCACTACCGACGTTACCCGGTGCTCCGGTGATAAGTATCTGAGGACTCATTATCGACTCTCCTGTTTACGGGTTTATAGAATTTATTATACAGACTGGTCTATATAAAAACTAGTGAAGAATGTCATCATTTTTGTCCATTTGGTTCAGCAATCAGAAAAGATATAAAGCAATCGCCATACAGAAGCGACATCGCTTCTCTAGTTTTGGCGGTATTCAGCTCAGGCGTTCGCTACCATAGCACTGGTTGAACCGCTTGAGTTATTTCATTAATTTACCTAATTTATTGCGTTGAAGCTGGTACCACGACTTCCAACCGAAACCGGATATTTCTTAAGGTACGGAAATATGAATGGAGAATATGCTGTTATTGAGACACGGTGAAAGAAATCACATTAAAATGTAATAGTTGTTAAAATCATTTTTGCAGACGAAAAAGGAGTAGCAGCGCAATGGCTTGGGCTATGAAATGGTACGACAACGAGAATACAATTATTTTATTCACAGTTGAAAAAAACTCAACGTGGAATGACTTTCATGATGCGATGAACCGCTATGCACAAGAGTTAGAGAAAACCCCTAAGAAAATTGACGTGATTATTGATGATCCATTCGGGCTACCATCTGGCAGTCCGTTACCTCATCTAAAATCACAAATGAAGAAGTTAGAAAAGTATGAGAACTTTGGTCTCATTGTCTCAGTCAGCCGCCCTACAACCATGAGTTTTCTTTTGAATATGATTGAAATGACAAGTAAGTTTTTTGGCATAGAAATGAAAAAAGGTGTTATGGTCAAAACTATGGATGAAGCAATCAAGCTCATCGAGATTTCGCGTACACAGGCTCAAATAAATCAATAGTTTTAGTAACCCGGATTTAGTTTACCCCCAACCCTTAGCCTCAATAGACTCGGTATAAAGTGTACCCAAAGTCAAGTGCGTTGATCGAGATCCGTCGATGACAGGTAAAGAAGTTTCTATCCGGACTATGACGATTGTACGCTTGTCGGGAGTCTCTTAAGAACCAGAGGTATGAATAAAGCTGTTGGTGCTTTTTGGAGTGATGTTCGGGAAATAATCATATGGCTTAAAACCAATGAAAAACACCCCAAGCGAGATGATGCATTAGATAAATCGGTGCGTGTGTCTTGCAGATTGGTGTGCCGATTGTGGACACCTCAGGATTATTACAACTGCTCATCAGTCTATTCATTTATAGCGAATTGCCAACATTAAATAATTTTCGAGGCGAGGTGCAGTTACTTCGACGTACCCGTTTGCCACCATGAATTCTAGAACCTCATCTTTAGGTAATATACTTACTTGCTCTGGTGTTTTGTTGCCTATCCAAATTCTTAATTCAATGCCATCAATCGGAATGTTAGGTAGTTCCGATTGGAAGTTGAGAAGATGAATAATCAGTCGATTTTGTTCCAGGTGGTCATAAAGCATAATTTCAACTGACTTGGGTGCCTGTGCTTCAAAATAAAATGATCGCGAAGCCAATTTGCGAATAATACGTCCCCAGATGGTGCGTTGTGCATCATGCTCCCAAGTTTCAATCGCCCCAGCTGCATAAATCACTTTGCCTTTTCCAAATGGATTGAATATCAGCGCCGGATAGTCAGTTGCTTTGTCAGGTGGATCCGCTAAAGTACTTGCATAAAGCGTGCCCTTTGGGTCAGTAAAGGGCAGCGAAATCATTGCAAGAACTTGCGCATTAGAATGGATGCCGACTTCGACTTGCGTGTCGCGCATGGTCGAAGGGTGTAGCGTCGTGAATGGATGGAGCAACTCCTGATAATCAGTTGCTGGCCTGACATAGGTCAAAATTTCTTCAGTTTCACCCAGATAATCTACACCAAAAAGATCAGCGAGCATAAAGTTACTTTGTTGGTGACCATCATAACTAATAATCGACGTATATTTACTGGCATAGAGTGAACCGCCATTTTCGACAAAGCGCCGAAATGCAGAAATTTCCGTTTCATCTAGTATGGCTATATTTGGTAGCACAACTATCTGAAAACGATCCAACTGGTCAATAGTTTTGCGTGTAATTGCACCGAATGGTATATGCTCGTGAATGAGAGCACGAGTTGCTCCTACTGCGGCGTTGCGATGTGCAGTTGGACCGGGGACCGGATGGCGCGGATCGAAGTTGTAGAACACTGTATCGGTGCTGCGCCCATTTTCTGCCATATCGAACAGCGCATCATAGCTGAAATAGATAGCAACATCCTGAAGGGGTTGACCGCCCAGATAGGGTTCGTAGGGCTCAATTTCAGCAAAGACTTCACTCGCATGTTGGTAATTTTCTCGGTTGATTGTACCAAGTGGGTCAACAGCGTCGATGAAGATTGCTGCTCCGTTATTCATAATATCTGAAAAAGCGATCACCTTCATGTGACTGACGGTGCGTTGAATTACGTGCTCGTGAATATTGGGATAATACCAAGTATTGAGGTGTTCGAATGGTTTATTTTCGCTTAAGCTGTAAAACAGTTTTGAATAAAGAGAGAGCGGATAACGTTCCACATAAAGATCACAGGACAGGAAATCCATTTCTTTACTAAGCGCGTCGGAAGCACCAAACAGCCAGTCACCGCAGAACGTCCACGATTGATGGGCGACCGTCGCCTCAGGTTTATATTGCTTAATTGTTGTTGTGACGAGATGGCAAAAATCGACTACCCATTCTTGGCGTTTCCGCTGGAAACGCACCCATGTAGGATCGCCCCAATCAATGTTACGAGGAATGTCGCCACCTACTTCATCTGCATAACGTTTTTGGCACTGTTCACAATAACAAACTGTCGGCCAGAAAGTCATATCCGGCCATATGCCTTCAAAATCGTATCGTTGGCACAGTTCAGTCAGTTCATTGACGACGAAATTCCTATACGCCGGATTATTCATGCAACATACGCTAAATCTGCGTGGGGTTCCTTGACTATTCATTAACAATTTTTCACTGTGACCCTGAGGATCAACAATGCGCGCCTCGGGATAATTTTCCCAATATCGATCCACATAAACAGTGCAGTAATAAATGATGACATTTAGACCCTTTTGACGAGCCAAGGTGACCAACTGTCCAAGCAAATCTTGACCTTTTACCCCTTGATGCTCATATCCTACGCTGGTTGGGAAATAGGCAAGGCCGACATGATTGTTTGCTGGAACCGTGACAGTCGTTGCGCCTGTTGCTAAAATACAATCAATAAATTCTACTGGATCAAACTTAGATAGAAATCGAGAATCCCAATCGTTAGTGTGCATATCAAACAAAATGCGGCGATATGTTTTTTCGTACCATTTATTTGCCATGAAAATATTTCCGTTCATTACAAAAACTGCGGTGACTGAAGCAGCGCCGATAAGTACAAAAATTCAGTGATCTGAACTCTAAGGCCTTCATAATGTCGCCCAATTGCCAAGCAGAACCCAACTTATTTCTTTGGTCTGGAAGTCCATTGAGTCGTCAAAAGCCACAATTGATTACAGACTTTGCTTCCAATCGCCGAAAATGGTTATGAACCCAAGCTGTGTCTCAAGCGGCAAAACGTCACAAATCAAATAAAACCAGTGGAATTTAGATAAGTCACTTAATTTGCTTTCGTCGCAAATTTCGCAGAATCCTAATGAATATTGCACGCCCTAAGAATTTATTTGTGCTGGATTAGAGAAGTCAAAATCCTCATCATCGAGTACCAATACCCAGTCATCATGAGGCGACGGAGGGCTAAACGTCAAACTCTTATTTCGATCATGTTTATCTGCTGATCGGGCTGTGCCCTCTCGTGGATCGAACCACCATGCTTGAATTCGAGTTCCCGAAAGCGATTCAAGGTTAATGGTCAATTCATCCCAGCCAGCGGGAGTATAAATCATCGCATAACTTCCGTCGTTCGCACGCGTTGCCTGTATATGGCAAGCTCCCTCCCCCTCTCCTGAAAGAAGTAAGCCTTGATCAGGAATGCGTTTCAAGTAGGGACGAGATTCCATCAATCGACGCAAATACCCTACTTGATATGCACCGGGACGATCCAATGCATCCTGCCATGGTCGATCGGGATAGTTTATCGGCTCACGATCCTGCGTATACATCTGCCATACACTGTGATGTCCATAAGTGTGTCCGCATGCTCCAGCGAAAACGGCCCGATAAGCCTGCTTTCGCACGTCATAATCTCGAAAATAACCCATTGAAGGGTCCCATTTTCGTGTAAATGGATTAATCGCGTGATCCTCGTAGTTCGGTTCGCCATCAAGTACCGGTTTGATGGGCATTCGGACATAATCGTTCGTAATCATCTCCCAATTGGGTTGATCTAGCATGGAATGGCCGGACTGCCACATATTCATATTAAGCCAATCGTCTGCATGAAAAATCTCTGCTGAACCATGCCCACCGTTGGGATGATACGTCATAAAAGCCGAATCACCGGCACCAGCTTTCACGCCGCTAGCCAATGCTCTCCAAATGGGCGCGTAGCTAACGTCATCTGCTGGCTCAGGGCGATCACCACCGTTTACCCAAAGGATATTCGTTGCGTCTTTGTAGCGTGTGCCAATCCATTTTCCGTACGCATAGGCATTGTTGGTGTCGAATATTTCCGGGCCAGCCCCCCATGTCATCTTAAAGACCTTATCGCCCCAAGTGGGCAGCAGTGCAATATAAATACCTTTGTTGGCCGCCATCTTGAATACGGCATCAATATGCTGGAAATAAGCTTCATTTGGACGTGACGGATCATTTTCAAGAAGTGGGGTTTCGCCATCTGTATTGGGAACTTGAAGACCGTCCAATTCAGCAAGTGCTACTGCCTGAATGACATTGAATCCTTTTTGGCGACGATTTTCTAAATAAAATTCAGTTTCGGAGAGCGTGCAACGATGAAAAAGTTCCCAAGCGGTATCCGCTAGCCAAAAAAACGGTTGGCCACCTTCATCAATCAGAAAATGTTTATTTTCGCTCACAGTGATATGTTTTAACACCGTGTTATTAATCCTTTTGTGTAGGTCAATATTGTGCGTCAAATCCTATAACATCCTAAAAATATAGAAATGGTTTTATTAGATAGTTATCACTTAACCTTTGATTGCACCCGATGTTAAACCGGCAATAAAGTATCGTTGAAACAGCAGGTAAACAATCACGACAGGTAAAATAGACATCACAATAGCGGCAGTTAATAGATTGTAGTTATTGCCGTATAGTCCCTGAAAAGATTGCAGCGCTAACGGGATTGTCCAAGTTGAGCGCGATTGTAAAACGACTAGCGCAATGGCAAATTCATTCCATGTGCCGACAAAATCAAGGATGAAAACCGCAGCCAGACCGGGTAGCGCTAATGGTAGGATGACACGGTAATAAACGCCAAAACTTGAGCAACCATCTATGCGAGCGGCTTCATCAAGTTCGCGTGGAATACTGTTGAAGAATCCGCGCAAAAGGAAGATTTGATACGGTACGCCAAAGCCAATGTAAGGTAACAAAATTCCCAAATAGGTGTTTAATAAACCGGCCTTAAGGATCATGGTGAAAAGGGGGCCGAGTGCCACCTGTACCGGAATCATCGTTCCCAGAAGGATGAACATCATCAGCGATTTTTGCAAGGGAAAACGCATTCGGGTGAGCGCAAATGCACCTAGCGAGGAAACTAACAAACCTAGAGGAACTTTTGTCAATGCAATAACGAGGCTATTCAAACCATATTGTGCTAGATTACCGCGTTCCCATGCTGTGGCGTAATTTCCAAATGCCAGCGCCTGCGGCGGTAGAAATGGTGACCCCATCAACAAATCCGGACGTGTTTTAAGGGACGTAAAAACGATAAAAATAAATGGAGCTAACCAGAATAGAACTGCAATCGCTAATGAAATCCACAAAGCGATAATCAGTGGATCGGGTCTATGACGCTGTTCTCGAGATGAGGATTGTAATGCCACATTCAGAGTTGAAGTCATGTCTATTCCTCTTTCGATGCCCAGCGAATGTACGGGACAACGATTACCAGTGTAATTGCAAACAACACCATAACAATTGCCATTCCTATACCGAAATTGCGGTACTGAAAACCTTGGAAATACCCCCACATGGCCAGTACCTGAGTGCTGTCCCCGGGACCACCGTAAGTCATGCCGTAGATCAGATCAAACGCTTTGAGGGAACTAATAATCGTCAGTGAAAATACGATAACAAAAGTAGGCCGCAAAGTGGGAATGGTCACGTTCGAAAACACCTGTAATGCGTTTGCACCATCTACTCGCGCTGCTTCAACCAATTCACGTGGAACACCTTGTAATCCAGCCAGGAACAGGATCATATTTGTCCCGGCAGATGCCCAAACAGAGGCGACGAATACAGACAACAAGGCAATGTTGCGATTGCCGAGCCAATCCTGCACCAAATTTCCTTGACCAAGCGCCTGCAAAAGACTGTTAATTACGCCCAGTGATGGGTTATACATCCATCCCCAAATTGCAGCGACTGCAATAGAGGCTATGACAGCTGGAAGATAAAAAATAGTGCGAAAAAAAGATCGTCCCCAAATACGCTGGTTCAGCGCCAATGCTAGTAAGAGACCAAGACTGGTCGGCACAATTAGGGAGAGGACAACCCATAATGCGCTATTACGTAGCGCCGTCCAAAAAGTAGGGTCTTGTGTGAAAATTCGGATGTAATTATCGATACCAACGAAATCACGGTCAGGAGCAATGCCATCCCAGCGAAAAAAACTGAGATAAAAGGCATTCAGGATCGGATAAAAAACAAAGATCACATAAATGAGTACGGCCGGTAGCAAAAACAAAATTGCCGAATTTCCATCCAGCCTAAATCTTTTGCGTGAAATTTGTTCGCGGGGTGGGTTAATTAACTCTCTGAACTGAGTTTTATGCATGAGTGTAGTCCTTAACAAATTTGCAAAGTGATGAGGCATATTAACCAAGCTTTACTCAGTCAATATGCCCCTTTCATCCGGTTAGGGACTATGAAGGATTATTGGCTTTGTAAGTCGTAATATCACGCTGCATCTGAGCACCAGCTTCTTCAGGCTTCACTACGCCGCTGACGACATCAGCCTGAATACGGGAATAGCTGCCGAATAGCTCCAACGGTAGTTGTTGGTCCGCTGGCCCATATGTACCTGAGTAGGATGCCACCGTATCTGACCATTTTTGAGCAATAGGAAGCGCATCCGCCGGACGCTCGATACCTAAAGTCGGCCAAATCGTACCAAACTGTCCCGCATACTTCGTCTGTGTATCTTTCGATGTCCAAAAGTCATAGAACTTTGCCATTTCATCGGGGTTCTTGGTGGTGCTGGTGACAAAGAACATTTCTGTAAAGAAGGCAATGCGGTCAGTGCTCGTGGGGAAGACAAAGAAATCATAGTCGTCGATATTCATGCCATCTGTTTTGATGCCGTCTACCTGCCAATCTCCATCATAAGCCATCGCGGCCTTGCCTTGGTAGATCGTCGCCCATACATCAGAGGGATCGACACTCAAGAAATCCTTCGGTAGGTAACCATTATCTGCCCAGCGCTTTAATTCGGTGTAAGCAGCTGTAACACAAGGTTCTTTGCTCCAATCCAGCTTTAATGCGCGTAGTCCATCATGCGTTTCTGGCTTGCATGTCATTTCCAACAACGAGTCAGTCAAGCGCATTAACATCCAACCGAAACGTCCGCCCATTCCCAATGGCGTAATTCCTGCGGCCACGAGTTTATCATTGGCAGCAATCAGTTCATCATAAGTGGTTGGTGCAGCGGTGATTCCCGCTTTTGAAAAAGCGGCTTTGCTATAGTACAAACCCATTGCGCGGATACGAAATGGAATTCCATATTGCTTGCCATCAAAATAGGTAGCAGATAGAGATGCCTTTGTGAAACGATCCGCCCAACCATACTGTTCATAATACTTTTCGATTGGTAGAGCACCGCCGGAGCGCACGTAAAATCCCCCTAGACCAATCCCGCCCCAACTGAAGTAACCGTCAGGTGATGCAGATGTGTTTATTGCGAGGCGCAGCGCTTCCTTATATGCATCATTTACCCGTCTCTCTATGTTGACGGTTACATTTGGATGAGCCGCCATATAGTCAGCAGCGATTTTGTCAAAGATGTCAGGCGAATCAGTTCCCTGTACGGTCCACAACGTTAAAGTGACTGGATTGTCCTGTGCGGAAACCGGCATTACGATAGTGAGTATGATGGAGAGCATGACCAATGTAAGTATACGAATTGAGTGCTTCATATATTAACCTTTCAACGAGCATTATTTCCAAATAGATTTGTAATGGACTGATAGGTGATTTTATCCTTGCTATATCCTCCCGAAATGCAATTAGACTAAATAAAATAGAAGCCGGGTAAGAGATATTATTGTTTCATACCCTCTATTTGAGATATTATTTCTAATGACGGAGTAATGCCTGCCACAATACCGGCGTGTTACCGCCATCTGACAGGGGTGAAAAAGATGTCCGATTTTTCTGTGCCACAATTAGAGCAGTTTGTTCAAGAATGTTTATCTCAACTTTATGATTTTTCATTTTTGCAAAATCATCCTTTAGTTGACCTGCTTATTCACAATTCTAAAGGTCCTAATCGCATCCAATCATTCAGGTCACTAATTATTGATACAATTGAAAGCATTCGGACCGATCCTGAGTTGGTACCGGACCAAAAATCAGAGCGTTTCTATAACATTCTTAACCTTCGCTATGTTAAAAAGCATTCGGTTCAACGTTCGCTGAGCATTTTAACTGTGAGTGAACGCCAGTTTTACCGTGACCATGCCAAGGCAATCCAAATCGTTACCAGTATGTTGTCTGAGCAGTTAAGAGGGGAAAGAGCAATTGGCTTGTCTATGGAAAAAGAGGATGCTGGCTCAGTGGCAAGTGAGGTGCAGCGTACTCGGATTGAATCGAAACAAACCCGAACAGATTTTAAGGACGTTATTCAAGGCATTCTTGGCGCTGTACAAACCTTGTTGAATGAAAATAATATTAGCATCGAGACGGAAATATCTAATCAAATCGCAATTCTAGATTCTGACCGAACTGTTATGCGGCAGATCATATTGTTAATCCTGTCAGAATTGGCTATGAATGTGCCAGATAGCCAAATCACAATTCATTGCGAAGCAGTTGATTCCCGTTTCCGTACAAGCTTTCGATTACTACCAAGAGATAATAAGACACGCATTCCTGAAATTTTCTCCCAGATAGAGCAACAGGAATCGCTCCAAGAGCTTGTCCAAAGCGTTCAAGGAGAGATTACAATTACATTATCTGATACTGTGCTTGATATGTCACTTGAGATTCCTCAGCATCATGAAACCATTCTTGTAATTGATGATAATCCGAACATAATCAACTTGTTTCAACGTTATGCTAGCAATCTACCTTATCAAGTGGTGGGGGCAGATGCATATGAAACAGCGATTCGCTTTGCTCGCTCGTTCCAGCCAAAGATGATTATTCTAGATGTAATGCTTCCCGGACAAGATGGCTGGGAAATTTTACAAAACCTTAAGAGTCATCCCAAGACAAGCACGATTCCCGTCTTAGTTTGCTCTGTTCTTCACGTTGCTGGTCTGGCCTTATCGCTTGGCGCAGACTCATTTCTAAAGAAACCTCCCGGGCAAGCAGAGTTTATTCAATTGCTTCAACAACATTGATTGGCCTAAGCATGTCGAGTAAAGTTTCGACACATTTCACCAGCTCGACAGGCTGAAATCCATCACGCTTGCTGATGGATAAATTCCCTTTCGCACTCCGAGTAAGTGCGTCCTCAGCTCCATGCGCCGAAGCGAGTATGATCGGAATTGGACGAAGAGCTGGATCAGCCTTCAGCAATTGAATGACACTGAACCCATCAATGTCTGGCATTAGAAGGTCAAGTATGACGACATCCGGTAATTGATAACTCATAAGGGCAATTCCCTCACTACCACTATATGCTTCCCATACCGTATCGATACCCGGAAATCCTTTTAAGATTCGGCTGAATAAGCGAACAATATCAGGATCATCATCTATAACGAGTGCAGTATTTGGAACCTTATCAAGTCGATGCAATGATTCAAAGAGCATTTCCTGCGAGACTGGTTTGACTAAATAATCTGCTACGCCTAACAGTTGCATCGCTCTTCGGCCACTCGGCATTGGGCAGCGAATAACAGCAGTTTGACCAAAATCCGTTGCGAATAATTCGTTGCTCATATTTTCTGCACTGACCACTAACGCTGTCGGATTGACTGTGTTCACTAAATGTAATGCCTGCTCGTAAGTCTGAGCTGCTAATGCACGATGTCGCTTGCTGTAACGTCTGAATAATTGAATTACTGCCGGATCCTCGTCAAAGACCACGAAATACTTGTCTCTATCTCGTGGCTCTGGTTGAAACGTCGCAATATGCGGTTTTAGCGGCGCTGAGTATGTTTTTTCGAAGGGCAGGATAACTGTGAATGTAGTGCCCTCGCCGGGAACGCCTGCACTTCGCACGGCTATTTTACCGTTATGCTGTTCAATAAATTCCTTGCTCAAAGTAAGACCTAAACCTGAACCTCCGCGCTCAGAACTATCTGCTTGATAAAATTCATCAAATACATGGTCAATATCTTTGGCATGAATGCCTTGTCCAGTATCAATCACACTAATTTCGAGTTTCTGGTCATCTACAAATGCCTTTAGACTGACCCCACCCGTGCTCGTAAATCGAGTAGCGTTGCTTAATAAATTAAGCAAAACTTGTCGAATACGAACGCGATCGAGCCACATTTGCGGGATTGACTCAGGAACATCCAGATCAAAAATGAGACCGTTATTTTCAATCATGTCACGCATTAAATTGGCAGCTTCCATAATGACGGGATGTGGATTAACGAGTTCCTTTACAACACTTAGGTATCCAGCCTCGATTTGGGATATGTCTAATACATCATTGATGAGGCTTTGTAGATGTTTAGCACTCTCATAGATAGTTCGAATATCGGATCTATAAACTGGTGGCAAAGGAGTTGCATAAACGGTAGCAGAATTGACAATGATTTCACTAAAGCCAACGATGAGATTAATAGGTGTACGGAATTCATGACTGACATTTGCTGCAAATTGCGCTTTTAGCCGACGGGCTTCTTCTGCTGCATTTCGGGCATGATCAAGTTGAATATAAGCGTGGGCCAAGTTCTCCTGTGCTTCTTTTAGAGCCTTATTGAGCTGCATCTGTTCAGCCCGATGAGAGCGAGCATCTTGCATCTGTTGAACCGCATAATTTTGATAGTTCCATGCCAGATCAAGGGTTTCTAATAAGCTGCGAAAAATCAAAAGGCCAAAAAGAAAGGTAAAAGCAATTAGTACACTGTAAAGCAATCGCAAATACAATGGAACCTCGGCCAAAGGAGCAAGGAATAGTAATAGAATGGAAATGATCGCAATAAATGCTGCAAAACGCTGACCTGTTACGCCCAGTGCTACAAGTACAGCTAAAGCGAGCAAATACGGTCCGACTGAAAAGCCGTGCGTGACAATCCACGCACACCACAACCATATCAGCAAAGAGTAACCATATGAAACGGTAACTGGA
>JACDGI010000551.1 GCA_013821665.1 Anaerolineae bacterium | reverse complement strand
GTGCTATCAAGTGCATCCAGAAGATCCCATAATTCGACGCGTGCCTGATCCACTTCAGCCATTAAAGCCGCTTTTCCTTGTGTCATTTACGGTTCTCCTAAAGTTTCAGTGTACACAATGCCTGACGAATTTCACCGAGGTGGTAAGCTGTATGCACCACAATCGCGATGATCCCACCGATGCGATCATCATCCCAATTTTCAACGGCATGGATCATTGTCGAGATACGCTGGTATGTTTGTTTGAGCTGCTGTTTGAGCGTTGCCCATTCATCGGCTGTCACCGCTTCGACACGCTGCCAGATGTCACCCCAATCGACCTTGCCATTTGGCTGATCGAGCATCGCTTTTTCCAGCACTTCCATATAAAAAATCACATGGCTCACCTGTGCCGACAGTGATGCACAATGTGCCGAAACAGGACGCGAAGCCTCATCCGCACTAATCGTATCTAAGGTCTCAAAAAGGGATGTGCCTTTGTCTAGGTACACACCATGATGGTTTTCAAATGTTTCTTCAAATACATTAAAAATATTAGAGGTAAAATGTTGCGTTTGGATGGTGTCGGTCATTGGTTTTCCTTGCGTGATAGATGCAATAGCGATCATTCACCGTATGATAACACGCGTAGAAATTCTGTTCAAACCGACAATCGGTAGTGGTTGCAAAGTAAGTGATGATTTGTCTGGTTCCCCTCGCCCTGAGGGAGAGGGGTGAGGGTTCATTTATCACTTTGAATGTGAAAATTCGCATCTAAAGGAGTTAATGAGTCATGTGGCGGTGGGAATCCCCAACCGAGCGCTGTACCAATGGTAATGACTGCCGTATGTGTTGCACCTGCATACGCTCTCGCTGCTGCTGTACCATCATGAACCAGCAGAATCGAAACCGCATGTCCGGCTCGTTGGCTTACCGCTTCCGAAAACACCTCTGATGAATCCTCGCCTAAACTTCTCAATCGTCCATAGGGCATATCCGGCGCGAGTCGGCCCATCTGCACATAATTGGCGATGCTGACGTTGATAAAAACCGTTTCATCAGACCAATATTGTTTTGCAATCGTATCGGCAATCGCTCGCACCATAAAATCGAATATTTCATCGGTTTCGCTAAATGCAGGCATGAACACAGACGGCATCTGTGCCAACCCCGACACTTTGCCTTCACCATCAAGAACCCGCGCTCGTTTGAGATTTGTCCCACCAAAGTCGAATACCCAATTGGGCATATGAGACTCATTTGCCATCCGTGCCGTGCCCATCAAGGGCAGGGCAGTCGGATACTTGGCGATCTCCAAAGTTAGTAATCCATCGAGCATATGAGCAGCTTTTGCCAGCATATGTCTCCCCAACACACCTGCCATTAAACCGCCGCCCAATATCACCTGTTGAATGCTGCCCCATTGCGTCCAATAACTGTCGTCCCATTCAGGTCGCGCATCACGGTTGGCAGCTTCACCTTGCTTGAGGACGAGCAGCAAGCAGCCCAACGCCAAGCCCATTTCATCGGCAATCGCTTCCGCCGCCGGATTATTTTGCGCCACATACTGCTCACTGAATATCCGCACCGGATCAACTTGGTTTGCCAATTCAGGAAACGCCTCACTGATGCGCTTCACCAGACTCTCACGTCCCATTACCTGATAAATTGTTTGACCGTGCCACGCTTCTGGCAATCCTGCCGCCGACATCAATTTGACGCGGTTGATGCTACCATTTGGTGTGATGCTGTAAGGATCGAGTGGCATAGGGTTACTTCTCCTGCGCTTCTGCCTGAATAGTAGTTGTGAGCAGGTCGATTTCATCCTCACTTGTCAGGTTCCTAACCAGCTCTCGCATGAGGCTTAAAAGCTGCTGCTGATGTGCTTCGCTCATTTCATTCACGGCTTTGACCAGCGCGTCATCTTCATACAGCATCGGAAAACGTGCTAACAAGGCGAGACCCTTCTCGGTAATTTCGATAGGAGTCCGGCGGCGATCTTTGGGATCTTTGGTGCGCCGTGCAAAGCCATTCCGTTCGAGTGTGTCGACTGCCGGAACCAGTGTCGATGGATCGAGCATTTGTTTCTTGCTAATCACCGTGATGGTCTCTGGCCCATGTTGGATAATGCGTAGGATACCGTATTGCAGTGAGGTAATGCCGGTATCGCCAGCTTCTAAACGGTCATCAATCGCGTTGCGAATAGTTTTGGCGGCAATCGAAACCAGAGCTTGAATCTCGCGGATGAGTGTTTTGTTTTTCATTAATTTGTGTACCAATGATTGACATACCAATGATTTGGTCATAAAGTAATTGTATCACATCTGGATTAAGTCTGTGTGTGGTCGATAGGCTGCTCACAGGTGCAATAGGTAGGTAACGAGGAATCATCATGGATTTCGGATTAAAAGACAAAACTGTATTGGTCACCGGCAGCTCGTCCGGCATCGGCAAAGCCACCGCCATTGCTTTCGGTGCCGAAGGCGCACAGGTTGCCGTCACCTATCACAAAAATCAACAGGGCGCAGAGGCTACAGCTCAAGAAGTGATCAATGCGGGTGGCAAAGCCATCGTCGTTCATTACGATCTTGCCGACCGCGACTCGATCCGCTCCAGCATTGAACGCATCCAGAAAGAATGGGATACGTTGCATGTGCTAGTTAACAACGCCGTTCAAAATGAACATCTCGCGCCCAGCCGCAAAAACTTCGAAGATGAACCCATTGAACTTTGGGAGTCGATGCTTCGCAGTTCGCTTGAGGGCTTTGCCTATACCCTTCAATGTGCGCTGCCACTCATGCGTAAAAGCGGTTGGGGACGCATCATCAGTGTTTCCTCAGATGCCGTCGATGGATGGCCGGGTTTAGGCGCATATGCCACCGCCAAATCGGGTTTAGAAGGCTTAACCCGAACACTGAAAGTTGAACTGGGTCCAGCTAATATCCTCAGTAATGTGGTCATGCCCGGATTTGTTTTGACCGAAGGCAATCAGCAGCGCGTACCCACCCAGTATCAAGATCAAATTCGCGAGCATACACCCACACGCCAATTGGTCACCCCACAGGATTTAGCCAATACAATCGTCTTCCTCGGCTCCCAAGCCAATCGCCAAATCACGGGTGAAGTCATCCGCGTCACTGGTGGCCGTTAGAGTAGGGCACTTCTCCATTAAAAAGGTGATGCGTAATGACATCGCCTTTTCCTGCGTGTTTTGATGTGTACTCTTGTAGGAATAAGGTGTGCTCATCTCATAAATAATTTGGTAATGCTGCCTACTATTTCCCCGGAAAAATTGCGTTTGCGTAGGGATGTAGCGTGCTGCGTTCGCCGCACATTGGCACTCACTACTCACAACTCAGCACTTCTTATGACTTCGGTTTACTTTAGGTTTGTCGGCATACCGTTTACTAACCATCCTCCAACCATTTAAACAATTGCTTTCTCTCAAAATGGTTAACGCCAACCCCTCGAAAGACTTACAAAATGTTCTTCCAAATGGTAACCCATTGGCTTTTCAATTATTGTATGATTTTTAGTGATCTTTTCTTGCTCCCTTGCCCTGTTACTATGGGCTATCAGCAGAGTGAGCCTGCGAACGTTGCTGATGTGGGCTGGGGTTAGGGGTATTTCCCACCGCACTTTAACATCTTAAATACATTTTGGTGGCAGTGACGATCCTATTGGCGCTGATGCCGCCGCCGCCGCCATAACATCATCGCGTGACAACTCCGACATTGACGACTATGAGTGCGAAGCCTCCCTTTAGGGACGACATTTCCGACACAAAAAGCACCAGCGACCACCGACCAATTGTGAGTTGTACGGCCGTAGGTGCCGCTGGCAAACCCTGCCCGACTATGACGACACTTCCGATAAGCCAAGCAATCCTTTAGGACACAAAAATGCACTCGTGCAATTGCCGCTTGTTCCGCACGTTCCGCATTTTCGGCATTTCGCTCCCTCAAATCCGTCGAAAAACCATTCACACTCGATTCAATTTTGTGCATGTTGTGAAGAATTTGAATCGCTATCATCGAATTCCAGTTGAGCAAAATCTATGATAGGCAGCCTCCCGCAAAGCACTTGACTATAGATTAACATGTCACAAAATGCCTTGCTGTCCGGTCTTATATCGTGAAAGCCAATATCAGCATATAACCAGCCAATGTTAGCGGTTGGAAAATACAGCACGGACAAAGGAGCATCACAATGAAAATTATCGTGTTTGGAGCCAACGGTGGTATCGGTAGCAAAGTGGTCGAGCAAGCCCTCGAAGCCGGACATCAAGTTACAGCCGTTGTCCGCCGTCCCGAAAGTATCACCCTACAACATCCACAGCTCAAAGTGGTGCAGGGCAATGTCCTCAAATATGACACCGTTCAGTCCGCAATGGCTGGACAAGATGCTGTCATTTCGGCGATTGGTGTTACGGTAAATGAACCAACAACCGTCTATTCCGGCGGCATCGCCAATATCATCAAAGCCATGCAAGCCCATAACGTCAAGCGCTTGATGTGCATCTCCGCCAGCGGACTTGACCCCGGCCCCTTGTACCAGAAAGTTATCGCCAAATTGTTTCTCTGGCGTGCCTTCAAACATTCCTACACGGATCTCGTTCGCATGGAAGCCGAAGTCAGCGCCAACAACAGCCTCAATTGGACGATTGTTCGTCCGCCGCGCCTCACCGATAAAGAACGAACAGGGCACTATAAAATCGCCATCAACAAGCACTTACCCAACGGTCTGATGCTCAGCCGCTCTGATACAGCCGATTACATGCTCACGCATTTAAACGACCAACAGACTTATCGCGGCCTTGTCGAAATCGCTTACTAATACCGCTGATTGATGTAAGAAATAAAAAAGGCGATGTCTTTTGGACACCGCCTTTGATGTAGGGGCTTGCTGGCAGCAAGTCCTCAGAATTTTGTGAAATTAGTTCTTGCTGGCCTTGACCGGGATCAAACGAGGTTGAGCCGCTGGGGTCTTGGGCAGAGTCAGCTTCAGCAGACCGTTTTCGTAAGCGGCTTCAATCTTGTCGCTCTCGACGGGTGTGCTTACGCGGACGCTGCGGCTGAACTTGCCGGTCGTGCGTTCCTGCGCCAAAGTGCGGACATTGTCTTTCTCATCAAAGGCTGGCTTGGCGACTTCGCCACTGATGGTCAGAACATCGTCTTCCACACTCACATTGATGGCTTCCGGGCTTACACCGGGCAGCGCTGTGTAAATCACATAACCACCAT
Organism: Anaerolineae bacterium; assembly: GCA_013821665.1. Taxonomy (GTDB): domain Bacteria; phylum Chloroflexota; class Anaerolineae; order Aggregatilineales; family Phototrophicaceae; genus CFX2. Next base: position 463 of record JACDGI010000551.1, on the reverse strand, counting down.
CGGTTTCATAAACATCAAGTGGCAGATTGTTGGCGGTTGCCGTTGGGCGACCATTCTCGAACCACTGGTCCATAATATTCTGCATAGAGGCCATTTCACGGGTTGGGTTCCAACGTACACGAGTAGTCATTTAGGTTATCTCCTCAGGAAGTTTTTTGTTTGCGTATCAATGTGTTACGAGCATTAGAATACGCCCACTGCATCAGAAGAATGTCTACTTTTTATATAAATTACATTGGAGTCTTTTCTCGCGTATTAGAATCACGTTTGAGCGAGCCTCAACTTGGACTTCCCCACACTGGATGGAGGAGAAAAGGAGAATGGCTGAAATATCGTTGAGCCAGTGTTTGACATCGAAGATTCTGATTTGAGGGTGTAGCAATAGCTTTACTTTGTACCGAAGGGTGAACAGCGACCAATGCTGTCGTTATCCAACCCGTCTAGCCTGACGACAACCCATGAG
>JACDGI010000017.1 GCA_013821665.1 Anaerolineae bacterium | reverse complement strand
CCATATACAACGACAGTAGCGGGCGAATGGCCGTAAATGATATAAAACACATGGCGACGATAACGGCTACCAGTTGAAATGACGGCGATTTCCACGGATTAACCCGTTCGCTGGAGGGTGTCGGCGGCGGTGCGACCAACTCAGGAATCACTTTGACGCGATCCACATGCCACCAACTGACCATCGATAGCAAAAAAGCCACCACAAACATGACTTGATAATTTATGGGGAACGGCGCTTTTTCCAGCCAGAAGCCCATTGCTAATCCACTGACGGCAACCGAGATATTCATAATCATGATGCGACGGCCATTTAAAGCAGCGAATTTCCCACCATGAACGGCTTCTCTCATCATAACAACAAAACCGACCGACGATACACCTTGCCCGATAGCCGGTAATACCACTGATAAAACCAACCACCCAATTTGGAAACGTTGCGGGAGAAAAGCAGTCAATGCCGGTAGCAAAAAGGCTAACCTGAAGATCACACCGGGAATACGAATGGCATCCCGTGAACCGGCATAGCGGCTCATCCAGCGGCCTGCGATAGACGAGGTTACAAGCAGCATGAGCGCTGGCAAAGAAGCCATCAATGTTAGTTGAGACGCATCTGCCCCCAGACGAATAGAGTAGATGTCGCGGAAACGGTCGATTGCCGGGAACGCCAAACCAAACCACAAAACGTCATAAACTAAATTTCGGAAATTAAGGTTTTCATAATTTTGTGTACTAGCAGCTACACCTGAAGCGTTCATGGAAAGGGCAGTATCCTCTGAGTCTCAATTGATGGCGTTGCAATTCGGTGTGGGGACTTATATTGTTGGGAAGGACAGCACTCCCACTCGATGCGAACCTTGCTGAGTTCGCTTTCATATATGGATTCAGTGTAAACCCAACTAAATCATACAGAGTAAAAGGGTTTGTGCAAATAGCCACAATGTAGCCAATATTCATATGGTTGAAAGGAGATAAGACTCGCTGTATAGTGAAGATAAGATATTCTCCACAAGTGTTGAGAATGGAGTTTTTACATGTCATTTTTTGGAAATCGCCGCCAAGTTGAAACCAATGCACCCCCGGTAGTCGAATCCGTTCAGATTACGAAACCATCGCTGCCTCAACCGGCAGTTGGCTTTGATACGGTTCTAGGGCCGAATAGTGTATTGGAAGGGACGTTCCAGAGCAACGCCAATGTGCGCTTGGATGGAACCTTTAGTGGTGCCCTCGAAATCAATGGCAACATTCTGGTTGGGGAAACCGCGAAGATAAAAGCCGATATTAACGCACGCAACATATCTGTCGCCGGAGCCGTGCGCGGTAATATCACCGGCAAAAAAGTACAGGTACTCAGGACAGGTCGCGTATGGGGCGACATCCGTGCGACAGCGCTCACCACCGAAGAAGGCGCTTTTATCGACGGCAAAATCACGATGGTCGGTCACGAGTCGTCCAATGCGCCGGATGCGTTATTGAACGAGGGCGAAAAACCCGCTTCAATCGAGAATCTCCAGCAAGAAATGCATGACGCGGCGGAACAAGCCGAAGAGTCTTTGGCTGAACCGGAAGCGCCAATTGTGCCTGATTCGCCCATAGCCGAACCCGTCAGTAAACCCGTTGAACCAGAGGATACTCCGTCTACACCTGCTCTATGAGCTGCCCGTTTCCGCAAGCCCATCCGAAGTGCCGGAGATTGTTATGCGCCGTTTTCTAAGTGTGCTGTTTATTCTCGTTGTCGGGGCCGCAGGAACGGCAACCTTACTCATGCCCGACCATGCCGCTACCCATCCGCTGCAATTAGCGGTGATTATCATCGTTATCGTGATCTTGCTGGATCGGATATTTGGCTGGTTCAAACCAAGACGCGGCACTAATATTCCGCGCTCCTTGGTCGGCGAAATCGAGCAGTTGTACTTCCGTTGTATGCGCGAGATGCTTAGTGATAATCCCAATGTGGTGCAGGTCATTAACGATCTTCAGCGTATTTTGTCGATTGATAAGAACTACAAAAACGCCCAGCATTATTTGAACCGCGCTTTGTTCCTTAGAGCCGAGAATAATGGACAAGGTCATGGCTCCATTTCTCATATGACGGCGGACTTCCGTAAGTTACAGGAACAGCTCGTCGATCCTGATCCAGCGGTTCGCAAATCAGTCGTGATGGATTTCATTCAATTTGGCGACAAAGCCGTCGATCCGCTGATTGCGCTCTTAATGGACGAGGACAGCGATGTGCGTGTCCATGCGGCTACGGCTCTGGGTTGGGTCGGTGGTCACGAGGCCGTGCAACCCTTGTTGGTGGCGCTCAATGATGAAAATCAATATGTGCGCCGCTATGCTGCCCGTGCCCTATGCTGGGTTGTCGATCAAGCTGCGATAGAAGGCTTAATCGAAGGCTTGAAGGATACCGATGCCTATGTGCGCCAGTATGTGGCCCGCGCCCTCGGTTGGAGTCAAGATAACCGCGCTATCCGACCATTAGTCGAACTGTTGATGGTCGAGCAGAGCGAAGACGTACGCGAATATGCCTTTTCTGCCTTGGCGGATTTGGGCGAACGGAATGTGCGTGTGGCACGCCCTATGGCGCTAGAGACCTGATATGCGGATTAGTCTTGATGTGGTGGATATGCTCCAGCTCCAAGAAATCTGGAGTCGTCGTCCGATAATGACGGCCTTTACCCGTTTGGAAACGCGACCCGCGCTGCGACCTTCCGACACTAATTTCACGGTAGAGGATTTGATGCCACGCCTTTCACGCTTGAAGCGTTCGCCCGCATGGTTATCCCGCCGCAACAGTCCTGCCATGTCTGATCCTGCGCGTATACCTTTGGGCGACCTGTCCGATGAATATCTCCTCGAGCTCTATCCCGAAGTCGAGTCACCAGCCGCCAAACGCTACTCGCTGTTCCTGTCGGTCTATAACTGTTACCTTGTGGCGCATTATGAGCGCTCGGTCATTCACACGGCGGCAGCCCTCCAACTGTTGGCGCGGGTGAGGCATTTTGAGGCTGGGAATGTGCTGGACTCGGCTCATTTGCCAGCGCGAGGCTCGCCCGAATGGATACCCCTCAACATTACCGACGAAATCCGCAGTTTGGATGATCGCTATGATGCAGCCGAGCCGGGTGCGCCTGCCAGTTATGTCGTCGCTGATGAATTCTGGCCGCTGCTCTTGAAAGCCGCGCCCGAAGATGTGGATTCAGCCACCCAGTTGGCGCTCGAATCGTCCCAACCTGACTTTTGCGAGTCCCTGCGTGCTGCCCTCAACGAACTGATGACTCTTGCTCACACATGGTATCGCTCACCGTCTGTGGTTGGTTTGGCTTATCAACAAAAAGAGTAAATCTCTGATTAACTCACCTTACGCAGAAGCATCTATCTTTTTGTTTTGCTCTCAAATCAGAATGTGAAAAGGGTTCGGCTGTTTGAAAGTCCCTCGCCCTGAGGGAGAGGGATTTAGGGTGAGGGTTAAGTAGACAAAATCTGACTTCTCCACTGACGAATAATCTCATGATAATGAATCGAGGTATCTGTGATTAAAGTGCTGATGGTCTGCACGGGTAATATTTGCCGTTCACCAATGGCCGAGTATGTACTAAAAGATAGGATCGCCCAAGCAGGATTGAGCGACAAAATCAGCGTCGATTCGGCGGGTATTAGCTCCGAAGAAGTCGGCAATAGCGTTCATAACGGTACGGTTGGGGTACTGCGTAAACACCACATCGAGCATGATGCCCTGCGTCCCGCCCGTCAAATCACGGCGGCGGATGCCAACGATTTTGATTATCTACTGGCGATGGATCGCGGACACTTGAACTATCTTAAGCGTAGCGCGGGTACGAGCAAGGCTAAAATTGATTTGTTCCTGAATGATGCCCACACAGCCGGTGATGTCTCCTATGAAGAAGTGCCTGATCCGTGGTATGACGGTCAATATGATCGCACCTACGATCTGGTCACCAAGGGTTGCGCGGCATTTCTAAAGCGTTTACGTGCCGAGAATAATCTATGACCCGTGCTGCATGGCTGACCGACATCCATCTCAATTTTCTGAAGCCCGTCCAGCTTGAAAAGTTTTACCAGCAGATTAAGCAAGCCGAACCGGATTGTGTACTGATTTCCGGTGATATTGGCGAAGCGCCGCGCTTAAAATATTACTTGCAGCAGCTTGAATCTCGCTTGCCCTATCCCATTTATTTTGTGCTGGGCAACCACGATTACTACGGCGCATCCATTGAAAATGTGGATGAACTCGTGCGCGAAATGACGGATACGTCGCCGCATTTGCATTGGCTGACGATTGAGGGTGTAGTCGAACTTTCACCCACAGTTGGCCTAATTGGTCACGATGGCTGGGCCGACGGACGCTATGGTGATTATGCCGCCTCGACCGTCATGCTCAATGATTATCTCGCCATCCGCGATTTTGTAGGGATGACCAAAGTGCAGCGCCTAGCCTTATTGAACAGTTTGGGTGATGCTGCCGCGCGTTATGTCCTTGAGTGGCTGCCGGTGGCCTTAACTCGATATGACCATGTGTTTTTCATGACGCATGTGCCGCCATTCACTCAGGCTTGCTTGCATGAAGGCCAGAGCTACAATGACGAATGGTTGCCGCATTATGCCTCTAAAGCCATCGGTGACGCGCTGATCAAAGTGATGCGTGATTATCCCAAAAAGACACTGACCGTTTTGTGTGGGCACACGCATGGTCGTGTTGAGGCACACATCCTCGACAATCTGTTAGTCATGACCGGTGGGGCAGAATACAGCCGTCCTGAAGTTCAGCGTGTCTTTGAAATGTGAACTGCTTCAGTGCAAATACGCTTTAGCGGTAGGTTTTACCACCGCTGTTAGCCGAACGTGCGCTGTCCTTTTTATCAGTTTTCTTAGCTGCCGGTTTCTTGAGAGCGGCGGGCAAGCTGGCCTTGGCTTTGAGCGTGCGTTGAACTTCACCTGTGAGCGTTCCACTGTTAATGTAATCGCCCTCTAGCGGTATATTGAGCGGCAGGATAATCGCAAGCACGATCAACCCGATTAGCAGATAACCCGCAATTGCCAGCAGTATCCCCAACAGCACCAATATCCCGTAGATAATATAACGGTTGCGCGGATCAGCCCCGTCAGACACATAACCGCGCACAACAGTCACACCATTTTCTTTTTCGACGTGTCCATTCAAGCGGGTTGAGCGTGAAAAACGCCGCAGCACCGTTGTGCTGACACTGATCGAAAAGTTGCCACTCTTTTCCACCCAGCCGTCGAGCTTTCCACTTTTTTGATGCAGACGTTCATTCAGTGCCAGCATACACTGCGACACCGTTTTTTCGGAGTAATATATGAAATGCAAAGCTGAACTCCCTGTATTAACCTGAATTAGATACTGTTAGCGAATTGGTTTTACCCTCTGAAATCTCAGGTTTTTCTCCCCTCGCCAAAGCATTGGAGAGGGGGTGGGGGGGTGAGGTTTCTAATTCGCCAAGAGCATCGAGTTATGGATAAGCACATTTAGGAAGAGAAACAAGTTTTCAAGCTGTTTCTTCGGCGGGTTTTAGTGGGCTTTAGCCCCCTTCCCGCCGGAAAATGGAGCCGGATGCTTGAGCATCTGGCGGCTAAAACGCGCAAATTTCTTATCCATAACTGACGTTATGAACTGAAACGCATTTTAGCAGGTGAACTTAATAGGGTAAATATGGTTTGATCTGACAAAAGGCCATTGCGATGACAACCATGATGTGTTGATTGTCCAGCGAGGGCGCAAAACCTTAAATCGTAATACACGCTACTTTTTGAGCGCGTATTTCAATCCCCATTGAAAACCCGGCGTGGCCACTTCGCAATGGTTCTGGTCAAGAAACACATGCTTAACCAGTGACAATCCTTCGTATTTGCGGCCTTGCAGAATGGCGGCCATCCGCAGCGTATCCGTCATGGTCGTATCTTTGATGTCTTCTTCATATTCGCCCACATACAGATATATCGTCGCCGCGAGTTTCTTATTTTCCTTGGCGAAGGCTTCTTCGCGTTCAAACGTAAATCGGTTGCCATAAGAGAGTGTCGGGCTGCCGATGATCAACGTATTGAACAGGTCAGGCGCTTCAAACAAAGAAAAAAGTCCGAATAATCCCCCGTAGGAATGACCCACCAGAATGCGCTTAGCGGGATCAGCCCGATAATCACGCTCGACCAACGGAACTAACTCGTCTTTGATGAATTTGAGAAAGTTTGCGCCGTCACCATTAGGAACGGGACGTTTAAACCCTTCTGTCATCGATTTTTCTTGGGCTTCATCCCGCACCGGTGTCAAATCATGGTCGCGCCGGAGGAAAGACTCGCGGAAGGATTCGATAACATTGTCATCTTCAGGGTAGCCAATGCCAACCACAATCGCATCGGTTGTACTGCCGCACCATGCCATTGGGCGAATGATGCCAGTCACCATTCCACCGTACCAATTGCCATCCAAAACATAGACGACAGGCCATAGGGCAGGGGTGTCGTTGAACGGCCAGCTTTCGTTAGGAGCTTTACCATAACCAAGCGGCAAACTTATCGTGATCTGATATTTCCGACCTGTAGACTGAGAATCCATCACACGCATTTCGCTGCCAAGTACGGTTATGGCTTCTATGGTCATCACATGCTCCTATTTTTTGCGTTTAGATGCGCCCTTCTGAACTCGTTTATTATCTCATATCTAGCTCAAAAGTTCCAGTGTTTTTAGGGTAGTGGTTGCAAGGTACGTGATACAACAAAAATTTTGTATTGGCTCCCTTCCCCTGATGCTTTGGGGGAAGGGCTGGGGTTAGGGGTGTTTTCATCACGTACGATCTGACCACCACCGTTTTTAGAGTAACGATTGCAATTTAGGAGATATTCGATTTTCAATAGATCCCAACGTAGGGGTGGAACATGTTCCGCCCTGCTAATTCAACACCTACCACATCATCTGAGGGTAATGGGTGCAAAGCAAAGGATAAACTAATGCTGATATTGTTTGCTTTTGTAGGGAGGAGGCCTGCCTCCTCCGCTGCCAAATCGTCGCACTAATTGGTACATTATAAAAAGAGTTTATTTTCGGTTAGTGCCACTAACCGATTGCAAACCATACCCCAACCAACCCCACCAAACTCTCGCTCACAAAGTTAGAGCCGCACCCTCGAAACAGTGACAAAATGTTCTTCCAAATTGTCACCCATTCACCATTTTTAACGGTTAAAATTATGATAGGTGTGAATCAATCGAAGGTTTCTAGCGTATGAGTAGGCTTTCTGTCTCCTTGTGTAAATCACTCCACCTTGATCTCTGTGTTCTCTGTGCCTCTGTGGTTAATCGAATGGCATTTGCTTTTGTATTAACTTTTGCACTTTCGGCGGCTTTCTCCCTTACATCCGCCATACACAAATGACGCAAAATGCAGCGGCGGACATACGGGAGCGATCCACTGCACTGGCGGCAGCAGCCGAGCGAACCGCCGTGCATTTGTGACGATTCGGCGGTTGCTCCCGGGCTTGCCGCCAGTCATTTCAGCGGGAAAAGTGCAATTTGTGCAACAATTGCAACATTTGTGTCATTTCAAGTTGAGGCGTTCTGTCAGCCAAGCCATCCGATCCGTCTGAATAATGTCGTGTTCCATATCATGGTCGGAGGTGTAAGTCGCAATGCGCTTGGGATCAGGCGCAGCCATATAAAACTCGACTGCTGTTTCACGCGGCACATAACCATCGACTTCACCGAATTGGAAGAAAAAGCCCGCATCTTTGACTGTCTTAATCATTTGAATCGGATCAATCGAACCGATTTTGGCTTGGTAAGCGGTCAGTTCATCACCGGCAAGCGCATTGTTAAACACAAACCAGTCATAAAAGCTCGGCGTTCCAGCGATCAACACATACGATTGCACGCGGTTTTCTGCACCCGCCATCACCGAGCCGTACATCGCGCCGAAGTCATGTCCGACATAAGCAATCCGTTTGGGATTAACCCCCGGTTGCGCTAGCAGCACGTCTAATCCACGTCGCAGCGCAATCACCTGATTGACCGCATCCTGATAATCACCATCTTGCTTTCGCACATTGAACCATTTCGGGTCTGACCACATAGTCGAAACCAGCAGCGACACTGTCCCTTTCTCGGCCATTTTGACGGCTTCATCCACAAACTGGGTGCGGTTGGAGGTCTTGGCTTTTGGCTCGTACCAATGCACGTAAAGCACACCCGCGTAATCCGTCCCGCTTGCAGCCGGAGCAATCAGATAGGCGCTAATCGGTTGCTCGGTGCCGGGGCTGCTAAAAGTAATATCACGGATGATGACATTGCCGCGCGTTTCCTTGCCCACATCGTTAATATCGAGCGGTGTTGTTGGGTCATAATCAAACACGGTGGCAATCTCCTTCGGCGATAATGGTTTAGTGTCCTGCGCCAGCAGTGGATCAGCCAGCAAAATAAACACCAATAGAAAAGAAAAAGTCGCCAGTAAGGGTTTCAGTATTTTTCGCATCATGGTCTCCATTTTGCTTCGATACTGGAACTACTGGCGACACTTCATCGGCGTTCAAGATTGAACTTTATTGCCTGCGTTTTGGTATGAGCTTACCAGTCCGCTACTGATGGAATAATCTCCTTGCCGAAAACTTCCAACGGTGTGATTTCATGGACGTTTGGCATATTGAAAATAATATGCTGGATGCCTGCGTCAGCCATTTCGCGGCACCATGCCAGCACATCCTTGACCGACATTTTATCCGGCGCGAGGTGTGCCGTATCCGTGCCTGTGCGTTCGATGCTGTTGTAGTCGCGTCCTAATTCATCACAATTTCGTTTGATGGTGTCCAGCCGTTGCTTGACGATGTCGATCCCCGCTCGTGGGAAGAAGTTGCAAGCATCGCCATACTGCGCCACCAAGCGCATCGTTTTGTTTTCGCCCATACCACCGACCATAATTGGTGGATGTGGCTTTGACAGCGGTTGTGGCACGCACAGCGTTTCAGCCAGTTGATAATGCTTGCCATTGAAAGCGCCGTTGTTGCTTGACCACATCTGGTTAGCGATTTGCAGTGCTTCTTCCAGCCGTTCAAATCGTTCCTTAGTCGGTGGATAAGGCACACCTAGACCCAGCGCCTCGCGTTCAAACCATGCTGCACCGACGCCGAAATAAGCTCGTCCGCCCGAAAGCACGTCCAAGGTGGTGACAGTCTTGACCAACAAGCCCGGATAACGGTAAATAACGCCCGTCACCAGCGTTCCGAGTTTGGGCTTGTCCGTCAGCGCTGCGATGTAATTTAAGGTGCTGTAGCCTTCCAGCATGTCGTTCTCGGCTGGCCCAACCCCGTTGATTTGGAAGAAATGATCCATCACCCACAGGCTGTAGAATCCTGCTCCCTCTGCGGTCTGGACAATATCTTTGAGGTTTGTGCCTAACTTTGCTGCTCCATCAGGCCATGTGAAACTAGGGATCTGAAGTCCAACGCGCATAGTTTTATTCCTCTTTCAATAAGGTTTTGAGCGAATAAATCATAACAATTAGGAAGCGTTCCCACATCGGACTTTAGTATAGGTTACGGCAGAAATACTTGATCTGGTTTAGCAGGTACCTTTTCATCAAACAACCACTGCTGGAAGAAATCTTCTAAATCTTGTCCACTCACTTGGCTGGCGATGCTGGTGAAATCACCCGTTGAGGCATTCCCATATTTGAAGTGATCATAGTAGGTGTGCATGATGTTGAAGAATATTTTGTCGCCGACCTTCAAACGCAAAGCATGTAATGCCCATGCACCTCGCAAATATACACCGTCGTTGAACAAATCGTCTTGAGGTGGGTTGGCCGGAGCAGCGTATTTTGATCCTTGGGCCACAACAATTGAATAATATTGATCCATTTGTTTGACCATCGCCGCTTGGCTCACCGAGTGTTCCATCCACAGCATACTGGCGTAGGTCGCAAAGCCTTCGTTCAGCCAGACATCTTTCCACTGTGACAGGCTCACACTGTCCCCAAACCACTGATGTGCTAACTCATGTGCAATAACCGTTTGGGCACCTGTCCGCCCAACCGCAATATCTTTGCCAAACAGGATGAGCGTCTGCGTTTCGAGCGCGAAACTCAAGCTGCTATCGATCACTACTGCCCCCGCCGCCTCAAACGGATAAGCACCGAAAATTGTTTCGTAGAAGGCAATCATGTTGGGAAAGTCAGAGAAAATTTTAGTGAGTGCGTCGGCTTTATCGGGTGGGAAGTAGTTGCGAATGGGCAAACCATGTGGCCCGACCGCTTTTTGAATCGTGAACTTCGCGATGTTGACGGTTGCCAGATAACTTGCGAGTTCGTCGCGCGTTTCCCATGTGTAGGTTGTGGTTGGGTCGGGGTTATCAACCACGGTTTGAAGCTGCCCATTTGCGGCTACAGTATAAGCATCCGGCACCGTGATTTCGAACGTGTAGCTGGCCTTATCCAAGGGATGGTCATTCACCGGATACCAGTAGGCCGCGCCATCCGGTTCGCTGGCAACATAAGCGCCTTTGTCGTAGCGTATCCAGCCTTCTGCGAACACATCATAGAAGGGTGGCACACCCTTTCCGGGTACGCCGCTGTAGCTAACCGCTGTTTCAAAGGTTTCGTCCTGTTTTAAGGTAGCGGGTGGCGTAATCTGGAGTTCGCGGCCATCGCGTTTGTAGGTGGCTTCTTTGCCATCCACAAGCACACTGTTGATGGTAAAGCCGAGGAAATCGAGGTCGAAACGGCTGAGATCGTTATACGCTTTTGCCCGCATGGTGACGGTGCCGTCCAGCCTATTGCTCGTGTCGTCCCATTTCAAATCGAGGGTGTAATGCTCGGCGTTGTAGCCGCCATTGCCAAGCTGTGGAAAGTAAGGATCACCAAGACCCTCTGCCCCTGTCTGTGGCTTGTTATCTTGTGCTTGAACCAACCCCACTATGAGTAATACGATAAAGATTGTTAATAGATGCTTTTTCATGGTTTCCTCCAACCTTTTGGCAATCTTACCCCCTCAGCCCCCTGCTGGCGACTTTGTGGAATTGAAAACACCTTGTCCTCATGTACAATGTGGCAAGTGACAAACTAGACTTAATCGAGGCTCATTTGCGCGTTCAACCTTCAAAACGGCGGGGTGTTCCACTCGGATTATGTGGGTGTTTGGCAGCCGTAATGGTTGTCGTTGTGGTATTGGGGATTACGGCGGTTGTACTGTTCCTCAATGCGCCGAGTTTAGCGTTGGTGTTTGCGGGGTTTAAGCCGCAGGGCAGTACTAGCCAAGTGTTCGTGGGGCAAGCCACAGTGCCACCCGTTCAATTGGAGAATCCGGTTTCACCACCTGATGCAGTCGTCAATCTGGGATCATCCGGCCCGCAAGAACTGCCCATCAATAACGTCCAAACCGGCGTGATTAATGGCAGTGCGGCAGCCACCGTTTCATTTACGGAAAGCGATTTAATGAATTTGTGTCGGCAGAAAACCACCTTCTGCTCGGACACCAATCCGCAATACAAGAATGTTCAGATCGATTTGCAACCGGGCGGTGGAATCATCTATGCCGATGTGAATATCCCCCAGATTGGATCGACACAACGGATTGGTGTAGCACTGCGCTTGGACGCCTCACATCGCCAGTTTGAGGTGATGGGTGTCGATGTAGGCGGTACACTCTATGGTTTGCCATCGGGTGATTTAGGGCAGCGTGTAACCGATGTTGCTACCAAAGCCAACGAACTGTTGCAAGCCGCTAGTTTGCAGGCGGGCGGTGGGGTTTATAATTTGTCTGACATTCGGATCGACGCGAACAGCATAACCTTTGTGATGCAATAACGATGGCACGAAAACCCTTAGCTGAAGCCCAATGGCGCGTCCTGCGTGATGAGATGCGTGATGTAATGGTCGAAACTGCGCGGCAAGCACAACTCATCACCTATTCCGAGTTGTGTGCCCAGCTCAAGACGGCTTACTTACATTACCATTCGCCCCAAATCGTCCGGTTGTTGGATGAGATTGGCATGGCTGAACGGGAAGCTGGACGACCGATATTACCGGCTGTGGTCGTCGGCAAGCAGAGTGGTATTCCGGGCGCGGGTTACTTTCGTCTCGCTGGCGAAGGGCATGATAATGACAATGCGTTTGACCCCGAAGTGAATTGGGAAGCAGATTTACAGGCTGTCTTTGACTACTGGAGTACACACTGATTATGAAGCTAATGGTTACAGGGGCAGCCGGACGCTTAGGTGGTAAATTATTGACCGTGCTGGCCGCTCAAGGGCATGAGGTCACGGGATCGGACATTGTTGGTGATAACATCGCCCGCCTCGATATTGGTGACTTCGAGGCCACACGCAAATTTGTGGACGATTTACGCCCTGATGCGATTGTGCATCCCGCCGGTTGGACGGATGTGGACGGCTGCGCTAAAGACCCTGAAAAGGCAATTGCCATCAACGGCTTCGGCACACAGCATGTGGCGCTGGCGGCAGCCAATATCGGTGTGGCAGTCTTGTACATCAGCAGCAATGAAGTCTTTGATGGCGCAAGTGGTCGCCCTTACCGCGAATATGATCTCCCAAACCCCATCAATCCCTATGCCTATAGCAAGTGGGTAGGTGAACGGGCGCTGGTCAACATTAATCCCAAACACTATATTGTCCGCACGGCTTGGCTTTTCGCGCATGGCGGCAAAAACTTCATTCAGGCGATTTTGAACGCGGCACAGGCCGGTAAGCGACTGCGCGTCGTCACTGATGAAGTTGGTAACCCCACCTATAATGATGATCTGGCAGAGGCCATCGGCAAGCTGCTCGAAACCGGACGTTACGGCATCTATCATTTTGTGAATGAAGGTGTTTGTTCACGTTATGAGTTTGCCCGATACTTCTTGGACAAAGCCGGTTATAAAGATACACCCACCGAGAAAATCAGCGCCGCTGAATGGCAGCGTGCCTCCTTGCCCCCAGCTTATGCTGCTATGAGCAATCTGGCGGGTAAACATATTGGTATCACCCTGCGTCCGTGGCAAGAAGCCGTCGATGATTTCCTTGCTAAAGAAGGCTTATTGAAGTGAGCGAGAATATTTCGATTCGGTTACGAGCCTGTGTTGCCGTAATCGAAAAGGGCAGCATTTTACTGGTGCCGCACTTTAATACCGACGTTGGCCCCATTCAGTGGCATATCCCCGGTGGTGGGGTTGAATATGGGGAGACATTAGCACAAGCTGCTATCCGCGAATTTGCTGAAGAAACCGGTTTGCAAGTGTCCTGTGGCGATCTAATCGGCATCCACGAACAGATCAAATCGGATGGTTCATGGCACAGCGTATCGCATATTTTTGTGGGACAGATTATTGGCGGTACGATCCGATCTGAAATGCCCCCTTTTGGCGAACGCCGCGCCCAATGGTTCACCCGACCACAATTAATCGACGTTAAATATTATCCTGCCGCGATGGTCGATAAAGCATTTATGTTCTCTGTGTGAAAGACTGCTGTATAGAGAGTAAAATCGAATGTCTAAATTTGATGATCTTAAGTATGCTCAATCTGCGACTGCTGAAGAAAAATTACAGATTGTTCGGCATGAATTTCTTCGTCAAATTGCGATTGTGAATGGATATGCCAGTATTTTAAAAGAGCCAATAGGTGACGCTGCGAAAACGAATAGTATTTTCGTGGAGTGCAGCGACTGGATAGATAAGATACTTGAAGCTAGTTACGATATGAGTGAAATTCTCGATATTATGACCTCAAACTCCAAATAACCTAGAAGAATCTCTGAATTGGAAAACTCCGCACTCGATACTCCGCACCCCGCACTTTTTTCTGTCATCATCCCCAACTGGAATGGTGGCAAATTTTTGCCCACCTGTTTGGATGCACTCAACCGTCAAACATATCCGCACCTTGAGGTGATTGTTGCCGATAACGCCTCGGTCGATGGCTCACAAGCACTGATTGCAAGCCAGTATCCGCAGGTAAAATTAGTGCAGCTACCGGAAAATCGTGGTTTCACCGGTGCCTGTAACGCGGGTATTCGTGCCGCCACTGGTGATTATATTGCCCTGTTGAACAATGATACCGAAGTGGATTCAGGTTGGGCCGCGGCTGTTGTCGATGCCTTTGAACGCCACGCCGAAATCGGCATCGTTGCTAGTAAGATGCTGCTCTTTGACAAGCGCGACCATATCCATACGGCGGGTGATTATTTTACGGTTAATGGACGAGCCGGTAATCGCGGTGTGTGGCAGCAAGATACCGGACAATTTGACAAAGAAGAATATGTCTTTAGCGCTTGTGGTGGTTCATCCGTTTACCGCAAGACGCTGCTCGATCAAATTGGCTTGCTCGATGATGACTTTTTCTTTTCCCTTGAAGATATGGATTTAGCGTGGCGGGCACAGCTCAGTGGATGGCGCTGTCTTTACACGCCAAAAGCCATCGTGTACCATCATTTGTCGGCAACCGGAGGCGGTGTCACCGCCAGCTATTATGATGGTCGTAACCTGCTTTTCGTGCTGGTTAAGAATTATCCCGCTGCATTGTGGCGTAAGTATGGTTGGTCGGTGCTGCGGTCGCAGTTCAAACTGGCGGCTGAAGCCTTACGAGCTTGGCGTGGCGCGGCGGCACGGGCGCGACTTCGTGGCATCTTGGCTGGTTTGTGGCAGCTGCCACGGGCGTGGCGCAAACGGCAGGCCATTCAAGCCACACGGACGGTAGCCATTGATGATTTAGAGGCCAGTTTATCGCCACCTCAATGATAACTGGATTGTTACTTTAGGCAGTGTAAGGACAACGAGCGAATTGAACGAACATAAAGCGCCGCTGCTTTCAATCGTGATCCCAGCGCATAATGAAGAATTTCGTTTGCCCCCTAGCCTCGAAAAGATTGACGCTTTCCTCAAAACTCAGCCTTATGAAGCTGAAGTGATTATCGTTGAAAACGGCAGTATGGATCGCACCGTCGAAGTATCCAAAGCCTTTGCGGTTGACCATCCTTACGTGCGCGTAATCGAAGCGGCTGTTCGCGGTAAAGGTTTGGCCGTCAAAGAAGGTATGCTTGTTGCCAGAGGCGATTATCGCTTTATCTGTGATGCTGACCTTTCGATGCGCATTGAGGATGTGACCAAATTTCTGCCCCCGAATATTGATGGCGCGGATGTCATTATTGCCAGCCGCGAGGGTTTGGGTGCCAAGCGGGTGGGGGAGCCGTCAAGCCGTCATTTTATTGGTCGTATCAACAACCTCATTATTAAGTTGACCGCCGTTCGAGGGTTTGAGGATACACAATGCGGCTTTAAGATGTTTAGCCGTTCGGCTGCCGACGATCTTTTTCGCGTGCAGCAGATGATCGGCATTGGCTTTGATATTGAACTCTTGTATATCGCCAAAAAGCGCGGTTACAAAATCAAACAAGTACCCATTACATGGTATTTTGATGCGGATAGCCGGATGCGTATTATCGGCGATTCGTTGAATTTACTGGTCGAAATCTGGCAAATTCGCCGTAATTGGTTCTGGGGAGTGTATGCTAAACATGAAACGAGCCAGTCTGACCGCCAGCCTTCAGTTTGAAGAAACCTGTTGGACGACAGGCTATCAGCATGTCCTTGGTGTCGATGAAGTTGGGCGTGGGACATGGGCAGGGCCAGTTGTCGCGGGCGCTGTTTGCTTACCACATGACCGCACGGATTTGTTGCAAGCGCTCGAAGGTGTGCGCGATAGTAAACAGATGACTCCTCGCCAGCGCGAAGGCTTGGTTAATCGCATCAAAGAAACGGCTGTCGCATGGGCCATCGGCAGCGCCACCAGCGCCGAAATTGATGCTTACGGTATCGTACCAGCGACGCGCCTCGCCATGATGCGGGCATTGGAAAACTCGCGTCTTGAACCGGATTACCTGTTGCTGGACTCGATCAAATGGATTGACCCCACCGAAACACCCTATAAAAGCATTGTTCGCGGTGATACCTTATCGTTGAGCATCGCCTCGGCCAGTGTCTTAGCGAAAGTCTGGCGCGATGACTATATGCGCCAGCTTGATAAGCAATACCCCTCCTATTTTTTCGGGCAGCACAAGGGTTACGGCACAGCCAAACATGCAGCGGCTTTGCATGAATTTGGTGCGTGTGATGAACACCGACAGTCGTTTGCGCCATTGCGCCATCTTGCAGCCGAGAATCATTCGTGAAGCTGGCACTTGTCCATGACTGGTTAAACCAGATCGGCGGCGCGGAAGATGTGCTGGATGCAATGGTCAAGCTGTATCCAAACACGCCGCTTTATACCAGTATCTATGCCCCTGAACTCATGCCACCCCATTATCAACAGTGGGATATTCGGACGTTGTGGCTCGATAAACTGCCCGGTATCCACAGGCATCATCAGCCGTATTTGCCGGTGTATCCGTTGGGGTGGGGTGGGCTGGATTTATCCGATTATGACGTGGTGCTGAGCAACAAAAGTGGATTTTGTCATGGTTTCCAGTCTGGCGCGAACACCTTGCATATTTGCTACTGTCTCGCACCGACGCGTTACGTGTGGCAGTTGGAAAGTTATGTCGCACGTGAACGCTTAGGTAAGCCCGTTTTGGCCGCTCTGCGTCCACTCATCGCGGGGATGCGCCGTTGGGATTATGCAGCCGCCCAGCGTGTACAGCACTTTATCGCGATTTCGAGCGACATTCAGCAGCGTATTAAAACCTATTACGACCGCGACTCGGTGATTATTTTCCCTCCTGTCGATACCACCCGTTTTCAACCGGTGTCAGACGAGCAAGTCGAAGATTACTCTCTGATTGTCTCGCGCCTCATCCCCTACAAACGGATTGATTTAGCAGTACAAGCTGCGACCCGTTTGGGTGTCAAACTCAAGATTGGCGGCAAAGGGCGTGACATGGAGCGCTTACAGGCGATGGCTGGCCCAACGGTCGAGTTTCTGGGCTACGTGCCGGATGATGCGCTTCCCGCTTTGATGGCACGTTGTAAAGCCTTTTTGTTCCCCGGCTTAGAAGACTTTGGCATCACACCCGTGCAGGCACAGGCCGCCGGTCGTCCCGTGATTGCTTATGGTGCTGGCGGTGCGCTAGATACCGTTATTCCCGGCAAAACAGGCGAGCTTTTCAGTGAACTGACGGTTGATAGTCTAGCAAACGTTATGCAGTCGTTTGATGCATCGCGTTACAATCCAACCGAAATCCGTAATCATGCGCTCCGGTTTGATTCACAGGTGTTCAACGACCAAATAACAGGTTTTGTGGATAAAGCGTGGGCGACGTTTCAGGCAGCCAAACCAGTTGGTGTAAAATAGAGAGTAAGCCACTTGGATAAATTTGTGCGGGTACTATTCGACTTAGAACAGGTAACTTGAAAACATGGAACTGATGCTCTTTTTCCGCGTATTGCTTCGGCGCTGGTGGTTGGTCGTAATTCCCGTGCTGATCGTAGCGGTCGTTGTGATCCCCCAATGGCTGCGCGAACGCTCGACTTCAGGGGGTGGATATACCGTCACCTTGCGTTATACAGCCGCGCAATCGGCCTCGAACGTTGCCCCGCGCGATGGTGATTATCAGGATGTGTGGTTAGCCTCCGAGTTGGCTGTCAACGCGCTCACCGATTGGGTACGCAGCACCAGTTTTGAGGATGAAATCGGCAAGAAGATTACGGATTTGAATGCAGCCGGATTCGGTGTGGCAGCCGATAATAAACGCAGCGTCGGCCAGTTGATTATGAGCTATCCCGATGAAAAGGGTTTGGCGGCGATCACGCAAGCTGCGATGGATGTGATGAAGACCCAAGCTCAGAATTATTTTCCTCAGTTGGGCGGCCAAGCCGCGCAGGTGACGTTCCTTGACTCGCCCGTGATTACGGCAGCACCCCCACCGATTGCTAATCGCTTTGCACCGTTTATTCGGCTGGCGTTGGGATTATTGGGCGGCATGGCGCTGGCTTTCCTGTGGGAGTATCTTGATCCGTTTGTGTACCGGCGTGAACAAGTCGAGGCAGCGGGGTTACCTGTCTTGGCAAGTATCCCGAAAAAGTAGATTGATTTGTAGGTGAAGAACATGATGAGAAGCGATCAGGTAGAAACTTGGTCGCTTCTTTTTTTTTAGCTATTGGGGTCGTCTTGTGGGACAGCCTCACCTTGGGCGAAACGGGCACGCAGTTCTTGCGAGTGGAAATACCAAGCGGCAGCTAATGTAACACCACTGAAGATGCCACCAAGTACGATGCCGACGATAACCGCTTGAATGGGTAAGTTGTTTTGTGCCAGCGAGATCATCACCATGACGATCATACTCAAGATGACCCCGACGGCAGCCGTGACCCCCGGCGAGAACCATGCACGCCGGATGGATAAATACATGCCTGCCAGTACCAAAGCAAAGATCACGAATAAAATTGAAGCTGAGCCTTGCATAAAATCTCCCTTCATACACGCCCTCAAGATCATCTCAACAGACGACTTATAGGCTAGATCAGGTCTCAACAAAGTTGGCGAGTTCTATATTGACCATTCTATAACGGTTCGGTACCAGATGGCGTAACAATTCTTTATGGTTCATTAAAGCGCTCATCCAAGTCTAGCAGATTTGCGAGGTAGCGGTGTAACAGTCAGAATAGGGCATTGATAGAAAATCTTTATTTGGGAGCAGGCCAATGACGAACTTATTTGATTTGTCAGGTAAAGTAGCGATTGTCACTGGGGCATCACGCGGGATTGGGCAGGCCATAGCTGAGCGCTACGCCGAGGCCGGAGCCAAAGTGGTCATCAGCAGCCGGAAGCAGGATGGCTTGGATGCGGTGGTGAAGACTATCACCGATAAAGGTGGAATGGCGCTGGGGGTGACGGCACACAACGGCCAGAAAGAGGCTTTACAGTCGCTGGCTCAGGCGACCATTGATGCCTATGGTCGGATCGATGTTCTGGTGAATAATGCGGCGACCAACCCTCATTTCGGTACCTTATTAGAGGCTGAGGACAGCCTGTGGCAGAAGACGATTGAGGTCAATATTATGGGCAACATGTGGCTGACTCAGGCGGTGGTCAAACACATGAAGGCGCAGGGTGGGGGCAAGATTATTAACGTGGCCTCGATCAACGGGATACGACCGGGACGGATGCAGGGTATCTACAGCATGACCAAGGCGGCGATTATCAGCCTGACACAGACTCTGGCGATGGAACTAGCAAGCGAGAACATTCAAGTAAACGCGATTGCGCCGGGGTTAGTCCAGACCAAGTTCGCCAGCGCGATCTGGGCGATTGATGACCTGCTCAACGAGATTTTACGGCGCACACCAGCCGGACGTATCGGGCAGCCAGACGACATCGCCGGAATAGCAGTTTATTTGGCATCAGGCGTATCATCCTTCGCGACAGGGCAGGTGTTCGTGGTGGATGGCGGCGTGACGCTCGGAAGTATCTAAAAGGGATACTGTTCGTTGTTTTTAATTCGTCCGACATTATTAGATATAAGACTGTACCAACTCTTTCTCAATCGTGATGCCTGCCCATTCATCCGTGCCAACACCATCGTAAATCAGGGAATAAGGTCCACTATAGTTTGCCTCACGCGCCAGATCGAGGCAGCGAAGATAATCCTCACTATCCGGCTGTCCTTCCGCGATAAAGGAACATTTCGCGTGGCAGGACTCGGCGCGCGGCAGAATCGCGGCGAGATCGTTGTATTTCGAGGAGCCTTTCCAGTTGCCGAAGTCGGCCAATAAACCGATGTCTACGGCATCCATGACCTGCTGGACAGCGTCCGGCGTTGAGAGCAAGTCGAACCAATTTTCCGTGATAATACGGACGTGATTGGCCTTGCCGACTTCCACCAATTTGCTTAGACCTGCTTTGCTGCGTTCGAGGGTTTCCGCCGAAGGCTGTGATTTCCCCGCAATGACACGCGCCTGCTTAGCACCCAGTTGGCCCGCGGTTTCGATCCAACTTGAGATCCATTCCAAGTCGCGCTGACCGTGTTCAGGATGTGTAATGTCGCCGTCATCAATGAGCAACGTCAACAGCTCAACGCCCGCTGACTTCAAGGCTTGGCGCAGTTCATTAATATATTTTTGATCGCGAGACGGAATGTGAAAGTGGCAGATTTCAAAACCGATAATGCCCATCGATGCCAGCCGCGCCGGAACGTCCAGAAGGGTGATGCTGCCGGAGCCATAAGTTGCCGCCGAGCCTGAATTGGGCTTGCCGGGAGCGTCCGGATAAGTCATTCCGAGGGCGCGGTGTAAACTCCATGAGGAAGTCGCTAAGCGCGGGCTGCTGGCAGCATTCATTGACGTTGGCCTTTCCTAGATCGATTTTATGTCAACGGGAACGATTATTTAGCACGCATCCGGTTGCCTTTGGCGTTGTGTTCGAGTTCCGCCAAGCCAAGTGCCTCTAACAACGGCGGCATATACATGCCGAAACGTCCACGATACCCGTTTTTGAGGCCGTACCAGCCACCAATCGGATTATCTTCAGACCGTCCCCACGCTTCAATCGTATCTTTTTTAGCGGGTTTCTGCTCGTCAGCACTGCCCAGATCAACCCATTCACCATGCTCAAGCAGCATTTCGTGAAGGTCTTTAATAGCGCGTAAGTCGTAGTGCAAGATTGTTTTGCCGACGGTGCAAACCAGAATCGGCGGGTCGTGAGCTTCATCCTTGTACATGGTGTAGTCAGACGTGCCGGGTGGGGTTTTGAGCTGCCAGGGATCTTGTTTCGTGCCGCTTCCAGTTGCCATAAGAGCCTCCAAGATTCGGAAAATTCTGCAAATTCTTCAGATTCAGAATCAATTTTAGTGCATTTTCCGAATCAACACCGGAGGATTATGTCAAATATCGCGGTCTATGGGCTATTTCGGCCCAGCGACACCCATCAAATTGCCTTCGGGATCGGTGAAATGGCCGACGACCAGTTTACCGTTGGGATTCTTGGCTGGCCCCATAACACGCTTACCGCCGAGGCTTTCAGCTTTTTGAAGTGCTGCCTCGACATCAGGCACACCGACATAGAAGATGGCATGGCTGCTAAAGTTCGAACCACCGCCAATGCCGCCCGGAATACCAGTGCCTTCAGTGTTGTTGATGAAGCCGTAGTTATCCGCCTCGGAAACTTCTGGCGCAACCGGTGAGGGCGTGTCGAACGCCCAACCGAACAAGTCGCCGTAGTAGCTCCGCAGTTTCTCAGGTTCCTTACCGATGACCTCAAAGTGTACAACTGGATTTGCCATGAGTTGTCCTTTCAAATACGGTGATGACGGGTGGCTTTTGGCGGAAATGTCACCAAAGTCGTCAATGTCGCGCTGACATTTGGCGAAGTTGGCGATTTTCGGCGGTTGGCTCGGCTAAATTCGCTGCAATGTTGATGATGAGGTTGCCGCCGCCAAGATTGCCAAGAATGGAATACGATTTAACACAAAGACACGAAGGCGCAGAGTTTGGATTTCGTTTAGTTGAGTCTGCTATGGAGAACCGCGTCTTCATTAAATGGTGGATGACAAAGTTGAGCATACATACCCCACCCCCAGCCCCTCCCCAAAACACAGGGAGGGGAGAAAATGCAAAATACGTGTTCCCGAAACCGGCTGTTTTTATCAAGAAAAACACTTCCACCGTTTAGTGTGGTGCTACCCATTAAATTTGCCAATTATATCGTAGAACAAAAGGTCTAAAATGTCAAGTTTGAAGTTGGTTTGAAAAAGTGCGGTTCACTATTTTTTCTTTTGATCGGCATCTGTTTTGTTCAGGATTGCTAGTAATTTTGTGGTGGTACTCCAACTACGGATGGTCATGGATTTGTAGGCTGGTGTTCCGACAATTTTACCCAGCCGGCTTTTAGTGCGTTGAGCGCCAAGACGTTGGGAGTAGATCACACCATGACCCGGCCAGACTTGATCAACACCCTCGCGCGGATTGAATACTGTTAGTGCATCGGCGGCATCAATATCCATGAGAAAGATGGCATCGCTGTAATATTTATCCGGCTGCTCCCCAAAGCCTTTGGGCTTATTGTCGACGACGGCTTGGAACTGCGCACGAGTCAGCACCAAAACTTTGATTAGCTCACTATCCAGCTTGAATTTCGTAGGCAGAAGTTCTTCAATCCGCGCTTTTATCTTCGCAGCAGATTTATTGGATTCTAAAATCACATTGCCGCTGGCGATGAAGGTTGAAACATTAGAAAACCCTTCTTCTTCCAAGTATTTTTTCAAGCCCGCCATCGACACTTTATTTTTACCGCCAACGTTGATGCCGCGTACCAATATGATGTAGGTTTTCATGTTTCTTTGACTCTACTCGAATGTTTTCTGGAAAAGTAAGCCGTTTAAAGTGAATTATATCTGTGCAAAGATATTCAGCCAGAAAGAGGTTCAAAAGGCAATCTCGTCCTTAATTTGACTATCAGGACGCAAAAGCTCATTCTGCTAGAACAAACGTCTTGACTCTCAGGGTGCCTAAGGGTTTATGCTTCGCTTACCTGCAAATTGCTGACCTTATCCAGTTGAAAAGGCTTAATGAAGGAGAAATAACGATGACACCGGTGGAAATGACGATGGTAGGAAATACACGGACAATAGTGAGTAAACCAAGGGTCTACGAGCGACCCGATGAGCATTATATGGGAATCAGGACTCAGACTCCCTTTAAAGGGATGTTCACGATGATTGATAAACATCTGTTTAAGGAGTTAAGAGCTTGGATGAAACAGGAGGGTATAGAGCCAGCAGGGCAGCCCTTTTTTCGCTATTATGTCATCAATATGGAAGGTGAGATGGATGTTGAAGTCGGGATTCCGGTTGCCACAGCGCTACCCGGTAATGGGCGGGTGTGTGCCGGAATACTGCCGGGAGGGCGTTATGCCAGTTTGGTTTACATTGGAACGGGTTATACTGGCAGTGGTGCTTTGACCAGATGGGCCATCGAGAACGGCCTTGCCTTTGATCAATGGGATGTTCCGAATGGTACTGCTTTCCGTGCGCGTTACGAGCGCTATCTTACCGACCCGAAAATCCAGCCGCTAAAGTCGAAATGGGAAGTCGAAGTTGCAATCAAGCTGGTGGATGAGCCAGAGAAGAAATAGACGGCAAAGCGAAAGTCTTGTGATTATCAAATGGCTTCTTATATCCTTTTAGGTAAATTGAGTGCAAACAAAAAGGCGAACATACTCGTTCGCCCTTTTGATTTTGCGCTGAAAATTATGAACCGGCAGTTGTATCTTCCAACAGGTCACGATCATTCAACGCTTGGACAGGGCGGGCATCCAGCTCGAAGATTTTGCCAAAGGTTTCGATCTGTGCGGCTGAAAGTTCAATCGGTTTATCCAGAACCAACCATCGAACACCCTCAGTGCAAGGTGGTGTCGTCAATGATCCGGTGTAAGTGTAATAGTTGGCATCTGCCGGGATGATCTTGGCGGCATCTGTCATGAGCTGGCTCGGCTGCGGATCACCTTTGGTGGTGGGTAAGTTATCAAAAACCGACTTGAGTGCCTCGTTCTCTTTACCTTCTGCAATTAAGACACCGACAACCGCTAGATTACCTGCGGCGCTGCGATGCACAAAATGCAGTTCCATCGCGAAGGCTTTGCCATTTAAAGTGTGTTCGCTGGGATGATGGAAGTGGAATTGCAGCAGGCCATATTTGGTTTCGTTGAAGGTAATCGAACTGCCAGCATCATAATTGACCTGAACGGTGTGCCCATTGTTGAAAATGTTTAAGACAGACGGCTTATAGTCGAATTTGATATTGGTGAAGTTGCCTGCGACTGGCGATTTTAGATCGATGGGTGACTGTGCTTTGCCAGCGCTGCAAGCGGCGAAACGGGCATCCAACGCACCCCATTCGGCGGGGCCATCCGTATTACCTTCATATTCCCAGTGGGGAAGTGGAACGGCGGTGGGGGTCGCATCCTGAGCTTTTGAAACACTCACCAGCAGTGTAGGGATTACAAGTAGAAGTAGCAGATAAACCGAGATTTTTGATGGACGTATATTATTCATTAACCCTCTTTACGAAATTCATAACGATAGCTGTAGTATAAGAGGATAATTTAAATATAGAATTAAGAAGTCAGTAACGCTTCCATGCATGTTCATTTAAGTAACATAAGTCATGACCTGATGTGACTAATGGTACTAAACAGCATCGGTCTGTGCTGTTTTTGCTTTAAGTGGATCTACATAATAGATTAATAGTTAAGATTTTGATTAATAAAGTAAATAGAACAATTATTGATATATGATGAATGCAGTGACGAATAGTAAGTAACATTTCAGGAGATTTGCAAATGTTTTTTAAGCGCTTTGCACGCATCATTATATTCATGTCTATTTTTACACTGTTGATTGGCAGCAGCGTATTGGCCGATGATGGTCGCATCAACCGTGCGCCTTATCACTTCGGTGGCGATACCCTATTTTGTAATGAAGAACATGGCTGCACCCTGTTGAACATGACAGGTCATGATCTGGCAAATTGGCCGCAAAGCGCTATCGCGACCGCCTTAGCCGCAGCCGACCAATCTCAACAACGCACCCCGGTGGCGGGTAAAGGTCAGGGGACATATGGCCCGATGCAATTGTGGGCCATGCCTAACAAAACTGAAAACGGCAACAGCACTCTTTGTGTCGTTGGTTTTGACGAATGGGGCAAACAGAATGACATGTGCTTTCAGGTCACTGAAGATTACCATTATGAACAAGCGCCTCTGCCAGTTGTGCCAGTGACTAAAGCAGTTGTTGGAGAAGAAGTCGATCATTCCTGCGACAATTTCTCTGTAGGTGACGATGTGATGCTAATTGCAGACAACACCGTGCATGGTGAAGTTGAATCGGTTGATTATGCGCACGGTACTCTGGTTTTCGATGGTTTAGGTGCCAAGTGTTCTGAAGTCGAACCTGAGGCTAAATAAGCGGCTGAACTGAAGAACCCAGTACAGAACAGGAGTGAGCATATCACTCCTGTTTTTGATTCAACATTCTAACTTGATTTATGAAGCTTGTTCCTCATGCATTTTGTAGATAGTGAGACGGTGACCATCGAGGTCGAAGGCATCAAATCCTCCGCCCCATACCATTTGCTGCTGTTCACTGATTGTCGCACCCGCATCTTTTAAGCGCTGTTGAGTCGCGGCGATGTCATCGACCTCGAAACCGAGTTCGATACTCTCAGTTTTAGCGAATGATGCGCTGGGGACGTTGGCATCTTGTAAGGTCACGGTGCAATCTCCTGCTTGTAATAATGCGAATGACGGAGGATGGGAGCGTTCAACATTTTCGACTAAGCCGAGTGCCTGTATATAGAAATCACGGGCTTTTTGTACATCGTGGACGAACAGATTAATATTGCCTAAACGGGTGGACATGGTGATGACCTCTCAGTTGTTATTCGATGGTTGAAGTGTAGTAGAATCTGGGAAGTAGTTATTGAATATTTCGGACAACCGATTGGCTCATCTTCTGACGGGCAACATGCATTTCGGCGGCAAATTGTCGTGGGGTACGTCCGCTGAATTGGCGGAACTCACGCTGCATATGGGCTTGGTCCGCGTAGCCTGTGCTTAACGCAACATCGGCTAAATCGGCATCCGGGTTTTGCCAAAGTGCCTCACGGACCGTTTCAAAACGGGCGGTACGAGCAAGTGATTTGGGTGCGAGGCCAATCACGTGTGCAAATTTACGGCGGAGAGTGCGAATAGAGAAATTGGTTTTTGCTGCCAGATTATCAAGGTTGAGATTGCCTTTTTGATCCAAAATTTGTTGAGCTGCATAAATCAATTCGGGTTCTTGTAACGTAACCTTGAGTGCGTTTTCGATGAGGAAGTGCTGCAATGCCTGTATGGCAGAATCCCTATTTGTGTTAAGTTGAGCTTCTATGTGCACGGCTTCATCATCAAACGCTGAATTTGTGAGCCGCAGACCGAGGGCAGGCTTTTGCGCCCAGTCTCCAAATAGCTGGTAAAAACCCCACGGATAAAGGCGCGCACAAACAAACTTGACGAGTCCTTCTGCTTGAATATGAACGGTTTCGTCCAGTAAACCAACAACAAAACAAGGGGTCAGTGACCGCTGCTCACCATTTAACAATGTATAGCAG
>JACDGI010000550.1 GCA_013821665.1 Anaerolineae bacterium | reverse complement strand
ACCGTAAGGTGTCGACTGAAACCGGATTGCGAGTTCTCGCCAATAGCCTATTCCAGCAGATACCTCTACGGTGTTTGGAGCATCCCTTCGTGCCATGCGGTACAACAAATAATCAGTCATCAGCAAACGAAATGGCTCCTGTTGGGGATCACGAATACGTTCGAGTATTTCAGCAGACGCATCAAACTCACTGTCGCGATAGAGTGCTTCGCCCAAATCAAACTCAACGATTGAGGGCGCACCCACTTGCAACGCTTGCTTGAGCATATCAATAGCCTGAGCGTATATTCCCCTTATAAGCAGTGTACGCCCAAAACTGTAGAGGGGAAAGTGGTCAAAAGGCCTTAAGGCTAAAGCTTTTTTTACAATTTCTTCACTTTTGTCTAGAACGCCAAGCTGGCGATAGGTATTGGCAAGTAGGGTTAAGGAGTTTACATCCGGTTTATCGGTGCTATGGAATGACACCAAAATATCGCGTGCGCCAATGAAATCTTCAGCCAGATAGCGCCGTTGGGCCAGCGTAAAGGCTGTGACCATCGTGCGATTGCCCCACATAAATATGATCTGAAGGGCAATAATCAGCCCGACAAACCCAATGAGGGCACTTTGACGTAAATTACCGGCGCTGACCAGTACTACAGCAAAGGAAATCAGCAGCAAAACAAAGGCAATTATAAAAGCAAGTTGAGTTGAACGTTCCCAACTGCGGAACGCCTTGATGAGATAGGCGGTAACTTTTCCCATGATCTGTGGTTAGCTCAAATTTCCGGCATCGGCATCCGATAAGGCATGTTGAATAGCGGTGACTTCATAACGGAGCGATTGACCATAGGCCGTGCCATCAAGCGCGTCCAAACCGGAAAGCCATGTAACAAGTCCCTCACGGGCATGAACCATTTTGACAGTGGCGCGGACGGCCTGTTTAACTTCACCGGCGGCGGTATATGACTGGGCAAGATGATAATAAACACGAACGCCGTACATCGAAGACATCGTGTACAGCGCGGCCTTCTTGAAAGACTCAACTGCGGCAGTTGTTTCACCGGCGAACTGCTGCACAAATCCGAGTTCAGCCCAAATGATCGGCTGTTCCGGTTCGAGTTCGGCAGCTTTCATCAAGGCACGCGCGGCCTCATCATAAGCGGCTTGTAAGCGATAACCGTTCGCCAGTGTTATATAAGAACCGGGATCGTTGGGAAACAGACGGACGGCACGATCAGCCGTGGCCTGTGCATTGCCGAGCTGCCCTGCATAGGCATAAGCACTGGTGAGCAACATTAAGACTTCCGGCGTTTCTTTGCCTTCTTTAATGGAACGTTGGAGTAATGGAATGGCTTCTCGAAAACGGAATTCTTCGATGAGGCGGTAAGCATCGCCATAGCCAGAACCTTGACTGCGAGATTGACGTGCTAGCAACCATCCAACCAAGGTAAACCACACCAGAAACATCACACCTGCGACGCAAAGCCCTGCGAGTGCTATTTGAATAGATGGCGAGAGAATACCTGTAGGCGGGTTGCGATCTGATGACAATTCATTTAAAAGACCCGCGACAAATATAAGGCCGCCAATAATCGCCAGCAGTGGTGACAGATAAATGAGGATGACCTGTAAACGACGACGCATTAAGCTAACCTCATGTCTTCGACCTTGAGATCGCCATCCAACAGCTCATAAACGGTTTGTAAATCATCGCCAATAACCTGACGCAAGGTGGCGGCTTGATCGTCTTTAAGAATGGTCTGCCATTCTTCGAGACCGGTGGTTTGTTTCTTAAGGGCGACTAAGGCCTTATCGGCTTCGGCGGTACGCCCCAAGCGACCATAGGCGCGAAGCAGATAGAAGTCGATGAGCAAGCGATGACGAATATCAGGCACTTTGAGCGTGATGGCTTTTTGAAGATGTTCTACGACGTTTTCAGACTGTTTGAGACGATCTTCAATCATGCCAAGGTTGTAATAGGTGACCCAATCATTTGGGGCAAGTTTTTGGGCGGTAATGGCGGCCTCTTTGGCAAGATCAAATTCGTGGTTTTGTAAATAAACCTCAGCCAAACCATTGAAACCAATCGGTGAGTCGGGTGTAAGCTGCGTCATCTTCTGGTAGTCACGCGAGGCTTGTTTGAGTTTGCCCCACAGACGGTAGATCTCAGCCCGAAATTTATAGTGATAGGCATGGCTTGGATCAGTAAGGATCACATTATCCATCACTTTGATAGCATCGGCATATTCACTTTTACGTAAGTGCTTGACCGCTTGGCGATACTCGACTGGCATCCGGTTGCGGGTGATGAGCAACATGGCAATGATCCAACCGACTGCTAAGCCCATAAACAATAGTGCTAACTGTGGCGCAAGCATCAGACCAATGACGACCGCCAAGATCGAGGGTATCAGGATAGCGGCCCAATGACCCCGTTCTTCCGCCGAAAGCCGGATAAAGAAAATGATGACCAAACCTAAAAGGAAGGCCACGACAATCAGTGATTGTACGGGGCGAACCCACGTATATTGGTTGACGATTACGTTGAGTACCAGACTCACTAACCCCGTAATCGCAACCCACGCAATGAGGATACGCGAAAAGGTGGGGCCGAGAAAGATTTGAATACGCCTAATCATAAGTTGAACCTGAATTGATGGTTAAACATCCATCTCTATGTAAATGCGTTTGTTGATGCCGCCCTTACTCTTATAGTCAGTGATGCGAATGCGCCCGACTTCGCGCGTATTGGCGACGTGTGTGCCACCATCGGCCTGCAAATCCAGACCAACAATTTCGACGGTGCGAACCTCCGGAATACCTTCGGGAAGAAGATTAATCTTGGTGCGAATGAGGTCAGGGATTTTGAAGGCTTCATCACGCGGGAGGATTTCCACGCGGATGTCACGGGCAGCATCCACCTCGGCATTGATGCGGGTTTCGATCTCGTCGACCAATTCCTTTTGCATCCGTTCGAACTCAAAATCCATGCGTCCACTGAGTGGTTCCATGTTACCACCGGTTACGCTGGCACCGTAATCACGAAAAACGACACCACACAGAATGTGCATGGCGGTATGGGTACGCATGAGTTTGTAGCGGCGATCCCAATCCAGTTGACCAGTTACTGTGGTGCCAACGGCAGGTAATTCACCTGTAAGAATATGAACGTTACCACGCGCGACACTTGTAACCGGATAGACTTTATCACCGACTAAAAATTGCCCTAGGTCGTTGGGCTGTCCGCCGCCACCGGGATAAAAAGCGGTGCGATCTAATAACACGCCATTTTGTTCCGGCACATGACCGACAACTTGAGCTGAAAATTCTCGGACATAACTATCAACATGATATAATAATTCAGTCATTTTTTGCTCCTATATCGGCGCGCATTCGTATCATTACATCACGACCGCCGATTGACCGCCAAAAGGCAAGTCCTTCAGGGTTATCGGAGGACACATGCCAATCGAAGGTGTGAATGCCACACTGCCGAAACCAATCCACCAGCTCATTCACGAGGCTACGCCCTACCCCATGCCGACGCACCTGCGGCTCGACATAAATATCCGCCAAAAAGCCCGATGGTCGCTGGTCAAAAATATCTGGCATGAGGTCGATAACCATGCCCAATATAAAACCCACAACCTGACCATCTACCTCAGCAACACGGGCACACATATAGGGATCATCTAAACGTTCCATAATACGGCGCACATAACGATGTTCGGCACCGCGGGCTGCACCGGGCAAATCATCGCTCAGTTCACGATGATAGGCTACAAGGTCGAGCCACATCTCACCGAGCGCGTCCGTATCATCTTTATTGACGGGGCGAATTATAACTTCAACCACATTAAATCCATCCAAGTTCTAGCGCCCTGTCCACGCCAGAAAGCCTGCTGCACAGGCTGGCGATGAGGAACGGCGATCATCATATTCTCAATGCCCTGCTGCGTAAGCCAATCGCGGGCTGTACTCAACAGGATTTGCCCTGCCCCACCAGATGGGGAGTGTAAATCAACCGCCATGTCGGAGACATATCCTACACGGGCCGGAACGACACCGGGCGGCATATCTTGTAACCATAATATCAAGTAGCCTTGACGATTTCCCTGTCGAAGGGCAGCCCAAATGGCACAGCGCGGATTCATGAGCCAACGGGAGGCTTCTTCAATCCATTTGATTTTCGCACCGAAGGTTAAGGCTAAGCGAGAATCCGATTGTTGTTGAAGCACTCGATTTTCATACCACAAATCAGCGAGGTCAGTTAGATCATCCGATGTGGCTAAACGGGCAGTTACTTGATCCATAAATTCTCAACATAATAATGGATTTCAGAATAGCACCTCATAACACGCAAATCAAGCACATCATGTACAATCAAATTATGAGCCGTTTTCAGCAATCCTCCCCGTCATATGAGCTTCCTGATTGGATGCGCCTCGCCCAACGCGGTGTCGATTGGGGCTTTATGTTGGTTCTCGTCCTGTGCATCATTGTTTCAGCCCCATTTGCTATGCGGAACGAGTTACCCCACAACAACGCGAACGAAAATTATGTGTATCGAACCAATGATTATGCCGAATCTATTCAAGAGGGTTGGCTGTATCCGCGTTGGTCGCCTAATGTGCTCGGCGGATATGGCGCACCAATCCCTAGTTTCTATCCACCTGCTCCAGCTTATGCAGCGGCACTGCTCCAAGTTTTGCTGACCAATAGTCCAGTGAGCGCGGTACGATTACTCTATATATTGGCAACCTGCATCGCGGGCATCGCGGTTTATGCCCTAGTGATGCGACGGTCAGGAGCGGCGGCTGGCGTTTTGGCGGCGATGATCTACATCTATAGTCCTTATACCAGCCTGATTATCCCGCATGTACAGGGCGATTTAACCGAGATGCTGGTATTGGCACTGTCTCCGGCACTCTTGTGGGCCACGGACAGGCTCATCCGAGGACAGCAACCGCAGAATATGCTATTCGTTACCTTGTGTACGGCAGGCTTGATTCTCACTAGTCCTAAAGGTGCGGCAGCAAGCGGCTTGTTAGCAGTGGCTTATGTCATCTGGCAGTTCCAACAAATCAAGATACGAGGCAAACTTTTCCAGCTCACGATTGCCATCGGATTAGGGATCCTTCTGGCTGGCTTTTATTGGATACCAGCAATACTGGAAGAGTCAGCAATCCATTGGCAACCGTCGATTGCCAGCGACACGTTTACACTCAGGCTGACGGAACTCATCACGCCGATTATGGCGATTGATCCGGCTGAAATGATCCATCATCCCCAATTGAAATTAGGACTGGTCGGGCTAATTTTCGCTGCCGGTGGAGCGTTAATCCATGTCGTCATCAAGAGAAAATTTGATTTCGGTGTGTTCTTTCTCATCAGCGGGCTGGTCATCACGATTATCGCCGTAACGGTTTTGCGCCATGAAACTTGGTTACTCGGACTCATTGTGCTGTGTTTATCGGTGGCCGGCTCGGATATTTTGCTGCTGCGGGAAAATGTTTCGCCACGTTTACAGCGGATGCTGCTGCCTATTATGATGATTACGATTTGGATTGGTTCGAGAGCGATTTGGCTACCACCAAAAGCCAGCCAACCTTTTGGCAGTACCGACGGCGCAGCACAGATTACTTATGAGCAGCAGGGTTATGGGGTTGCGGAATTACCTCCCGGACAAGCTATTCCTTCGAGTCTCCTGGGTAATGTTCCGATCAATCA
>JACDGI010000549.1 GCA_013821665.1 Anaerolineae bacterium | reverse complement strand
ATCCTGATGATCCCAATTTCGTGGTGGATAGCGAACGCCTTTTGTACACCGCGCATTATCCGTTGGGCTTCTCCAAAGCCGATGCGCAGTGCGGCATTCTGCTCGATGAGTGGACGGAAATCCTGCCGACGGGGCAGGAAACCACTGGCCTTACCTTCCATTATGACCGTCCCAGTACCGAGCCGCCACAGGTCATGTTACTGGTCACACCGCCTAATTTTGTCGGCGCGTGGCAGTGGGATGATCTGGTCGCGGCTTTACACGAGACTCTAGCGCTTGCCAAGCAGCGGGCCGTTGAACCGGCTCAGCTTGAAAATACGCCGCTCAATCGTTTGCTACCCGCTACGCTCATGGCGCTGACGCTGCGCGAAGTCTCAATCTCCGGCAATCTCGCTATCAATAACGTGGCCTTAGAAGCCGTTCGGAGGACTGTGCTATGACCAATAAATTCATTGTCAGTGATGTCGCACAGGTCATCAGCCAGCGTCTCTTACCTTCCGTTACCACATGGAACCGGTTGGAAGCACGGCCACGTACCGCCAACTTTGACCGCGCGCTCAAAGCTGAAGTCCGCGATGCCTTATGGATGCTCACGCGCCAATGGCAGGTGGGCGAGTTCAAAGGAGATGATGCGGGTTCACCGATTTTCGCTAAACTTCAATTACATACTACCCAACTCACGGCTTATCAACCGGACAGCCACGCCGCCGAAGCCTTCGACAACAACACGCCGCTCGAAGCTACCGTCGAACGCCGCGCGGTTCCGCTGCAACTTGGCAAGCAGGACATCGCCCTCGACATTCGTTTGTTGATGGGGCGCTACTGGCTCAAATTGGTCAAACCCATCGGCAATTTTGATAAGCCCTATACCAAGCAGTACGCCTTCACCATGCCGGATCCCACCGACCCTGATGATGCTTACCGCGCGGCTCATCCTGAAGTATGGGCGAGTTTCGCGGCTGTGGTCGGACGGCGCATGGATGGCGGCAAACTTTACCAGCATCTCAAATCCGGCGGACATTCTTACGACGGCATCTCGACTGCTGACATTCCTGCTGCCGATTATCTAGCGATTGATCCCCTTGAAACCAAATTTGTGACATGGTTCGAGCAGTTGTACCTTCAACCGACTAATCCCGAAGAAGACGCGTGGCTGCCTGACCATCTGGAATATCAATTCAATGTTTCTGCGCCCACCGAAAGCGGTGAAAAAGTTTTGGCCGCCGAGGAATATTATCAAGGCCATCTCGATTGGTACAACTTCAGCATTGATCCGGCAAACAAGGGACTCGGTGCCCCTGTTGATCCCGAAGCGCCTAAACCTGTTGATCGTGATGCCGAGTCATTTATCCCTGTGCCCGTCATCTTCGATGGGATGCCTAATACACGCTGGTGGTCATTCGAAGATCGCCGCACTAACTTCGGTGACATCAAACCGGATACCACCGACATTTCCAAGTTGATGGTTATGGAGTTTGGTCTGATCTATGCCAACGATTGGTTCCTGGTTCCGGTGCAGTTACCGGTTGGGTCGATTGCCAACGTCAAGGGTTTGATGGTCACAAATGTTTTTGGTGAACGCACATGGATTGATGCGGCTGGCAGCGGTGAAGATGACGCATGGCAGCGTTGGAATATGTTCACCCTTAACACCAAGGGTGATCTGGGTGAAGCGGCTGATTTGAGTCTGGTACTTCTGCCGACTGTTCCCAAGATTCAAGAGGGCAAACCGCTGGAGGAAGTCGCGCTTATCCGTGACGAAATGGCGAACATGGTCTGGGGCATCGAGAAAACAATTCCTATGCCCAACGGCGACAGTAAATCCGGTGCGGAAGCCGCCCGCGAAACGCTTGCCGCCTATACCAAATTGGCGAATGGGGTAATCACGCCACATGTGCCCAAAGCCAAGATCACCTACAAGGTCATGAACACGGTTCCCGAAAACTGGATTCCCTTCGTGCCGGTTCGCATGGATGACAGCAGCGACCCGCGCCAGATTCAACTGCAACGGGCTGCTATGCCACGCATCATCGAAGGGGCGGCGCTCGATAAGCAGTATCAACGTGTGCGTCCACGGTCGGTCTTGCTACGCGAAGGTCGCGATAAACTGAATCCTAAAGCTTATTATGTCTTTGAGGAAGAAGTCCCACGCGCAGGTGCCCAAATCTCACAGGGCTTCCAACGCACCCGCTGGAATTTCGGCAAGGTTTTCACATGGCTCGGCATCCGCAAGCAAACCGGACGCGGCGAAGGGTCATCCAACCTGTACTTTGATCAAATTGTTGACTCACCTATGCCACCTGCTGAACCTGCGCCTTTACCACCTCCCGTCCCGTAATCTTCTGGGGCGCAAGCCTTGCGCCCCTACAAAAATGTTTTCATATGGGATGGTTTATATCATCCCACTTTGTGTTTTGCTCCCTCAAACCATTCGTATTTATCTGATGTTGCACTGCCGTCGATTGGGTATACTCCGCCTAATCGCTCAAGTTGCGATTGGAACGATTACCGGTTGAATGAAGGAAAACGCACGATGAATATTGTTTGCGTGGCAGCACATCAGGACGACATCGAAGTTTGCTGTCTGGGGACATTGCTCAAATACCGCCAGCGTGGAGAGGTGTCTATCACCAATGTAGTCATCTCGAATGGTGACAAAGGCTTCCAACACCATCCATCAACTCCTTATGAAGAAGTCACGCGGGTGCGGAATGCCGAAGCCACAAAGGTCGCCGAGGCTTTAGGCGGACGTTATATCTGCATGGGTCAATCCGACGAATATATCCGTGATACGGATGAAGCCCGTAACCAATTGGTGGATATTTTGCGCGAAGCCAAAGCCGATGTTGTTTTTACCCTCCCGCCCATCGACTACAACACCGACCACATGACCACCAGCCAAATTACTTTCCACGCCACCATGCTTAGCAATGTCGCCACCATTTTTACCGATCATGATCCTTTGCCCGAAACACCGGTTGTTTTTTACATGAGTGCGATTGCCAGCCTTGAGTGGCAGCCTACACATTATGTCGACATCACCGACGTATGGGAGCAAAAATGTGATCTGGTACGCCTCCATGCCAGCCAGATGTCGAACTCTGAGACTATGAACGGCTTGGATCTGGTGAAGCTGGCGAAAATTCAGGATGCCCATCGTGGCTTGCAATGCCGTGTCGAATATGCCGAAGCCTTTAAGCCTGCATTGGCGTGGCCTCGTGTCCGAGCGGGTAATTGGCTGCCTTAAATTAATCTACTTAAAAGGAAAAACGCATCATGAACATTGTCGCAATCGGCGCACATCAGGACGACATCGAAATCCACTGTTTAGGCACACTCCTTCGCTATCAACAGCAGGGCGGTCATACCTTCACCAACGTCACCATCTCCAACGGTGATAAAGGCGCACAATTTGACACGAGTATTCCCTATGCCGAAATCGCCAAAACCCGCATTGGTGAAGCCACCAAAGTAGCCGAGGCTCTCGGCGGACGTTATATCTGCATGGGACAGTCTGACGAATACATCCGTGATACCGATGAAGCCCGTAATCAATTGGTGGATATTTTGCGCGAAGCCAAAGCCGACATCGTTTTCACCCATCCGCCAGTGGATTACAACACCGACCATATCACCACCAGCCAAATCGTCTTTCATGCGGTTATGCTCAGTAACGTCAAGACTATTTTTACCGATCACGAGCCACTGCCGGAAACACCCGCTACTTTCTATATGGATTCAACGGCTGGCTTTGAGTGGCAGCCTTCGCATTATGTTGATATTACGCCTGTGTGGGAAAAGAAGGTTGAACTCTTGAACCTGCACGAGAGCCAGATGCAAAACATGCTCAAATTTGGCGGCTGGGATCTGGTCAAATTCTCGCGCATCATGGGGCAATTTCGCGGTCTGCAATCCAAGGTCGAATATGCCGAAGCCTTCAAACCCGTTTTGGCATGGCCGCGCGTCCGTGCCGGTAATTGGCTGCCCTAAACTGAATGCGATTCTTGTAAGGTGATGGTCTTAGATCATCCCCTTTTTGATTTATTACTAACTCCAATTAGATACTGTTGACGAATTCAAATCCTCACCCCCGGCCCCTCTCCATTTCATGGCAGAGGGGAGAAAAATGCAAATACTAAAACGTGAAAAAATCAATTTGCCAACAGTATCCAATTATGGATAAGGGATTTATGTGTTTGTATGGCTAGATGCGCAAAATGCGTAAAATGTTGCAGTTATTGCACAAATTGCAATACTTCCCCCGAATTGTCGGTGGGAAGCGCGGGAGAAACCGCCGAGTGAACATTTTGTGTCGGCGGGAGGCTCGGCTAGTGCCACCGAAATGACATAAATGCAGCGGATCGCTCCCGTGTTGCCACCGCCGTGCAAATGCTTCTGCCGTTGCCGAGTTCGCTTTCGTTTTTAAGAGGCGATTGGTGACTGGCAAGTGACATACAGCATTCTCCAGATTTGATCATTTGCTCTTCTATTTTAGAACATAAGTTCAATAATTGTCAACCGAAATTCGTTCGAGTTTTCAAACCTAGAAGAAGATAATTGGAGCATCACATTAATAAATAATGCTGGAAGGGTCACAGACCCTTCCCTACGAAAATTCATTGACTTATGACCAGCATCTCGCGCCGATAGTGCGCAGTGGTAATCCAATGCGCTCAGTGTTGTCCAATCGTATTTGCCACCAATTTGACTTGTAAGATAGGCTCAAATCTTCTTTCATAGACGGTACTTTTAGGAAAAGTTTGACAACCCAATGCTACTCAGAACCTGTTTTGCCATATTTCGAACCGAAGCATTTGCGTCAGAAAGTAGCATTTTGTATGTAGGCTCACCTTGCCTTAGCGCTTCAAATACCCGTTTAGCACGGGCTTTATAAACCTCACCGTCTATTGATGTAACTAAATCTTGATAATTCGCTAGGTCGTATATTAATTGAAGTATGGAAGCCTTATCCTCGATTTTTTCATAATCCAGCAATTCTATGAGAAAGGGTGTTATATATATTGGCATTTCTGTTTTCAACAATTCAGAAATAGGACCATAGTTTTCAGGTGATTGCGAACCTGCATTGGCAATTAAATCTTCAATTTGATTATAGGATGCAGCGCGTAGTTCAGGTGTATTAGAGGCGAGATTTCTTATCCAATTTGGCATCTCAGGATAACCTAGGGAAACCCAATCAACCGCATCTAAACCTACAAGAAATTCTGAACTCATAGTCGATCCTCTCTAATATTGAACCTGACGACTTGGCGGTTCAATTGTCTTAAGCTTTCTATCGAATTTCACTTGTCATTAGAAGACGTAAAACTTTGTCGATATAGATATTGGCTTCATCCTCGTTTTCAATTGGCAGGTTATCACAAGAGAGGATTTCGTTTTGATCGACATCGACGGCGGTCACGAATATTGTTAAATTACTCCAAAAGATGAATTCGACATAGATAATGGGATTTTCAAATATAATCCGTACTGAAGGATTATCATTTCTGAGCGGAGCGCTCAGAAATATTTTAACGTTTGTATTCTCAAAAGGTTCGAGTTGATCGAGTTTTTCTCTTAAGCGCTCAACAAACCGATTAACAACAGCCTGTTTATTCTTATCATACATGGTTACTCTTTGACCTCCGCGTCTCAGCGGTTAAATTCTTATTATTATCCGCGCGGATCACTGGAGCGGGCGCAGCGAAAACC
>JACDGI010000548.1 GCA_013821665.1 Anaerolineae bacterium | reverse complement strand
CTAAACACCTTTAATGCGCTCATATTTCCCGGAGCGGCCAACGTGTTCGGGGTCTTTTTACTACGCCAGTTTTTCCAACAAATACCTGCGGAGTTAGAAGAAGCGGCCATTCTGGACGGCGCAACTTATTGGGGGCGTTTCTGGTATGTGATTTTGCCGCTGTCAACCAACGCGATCACAGCCTTAGCGATCCTCGTGTTCCTCGGTCATTACAATGACTTGCTGTGGCCGTTCATTACTATGAACACGCTGGAACATTACACACTGCCGGTCGGTTTGCAGATTTTGAACTCGTCGTATGCCGGTCAAGATCGCCCACTGGTGCTGGCAGCGGCGGTATTTGCAACGGTTCCGATCATCATTTTCTACGTCATCTTTCAACGCCAAATCATCAAGGGTGTGGCGATGACCGGTATGGGTGGACGCTAAGCAATCGATAGTGTTGCCCTTACAACTCGATAAGGATTTTAATAGTGCTGCGGTGATCGAATTGATCGGCACCGCAGCCAAGTTTCATGCCGCGCTTTACGGGTGCCGCACAGCCAGACAAAGTGTCTTGCTGAGGCCAGTTTCGAATTCATTCTAATCAAGTAAGGTATAACGCTCATGGCTTCTTCTCAGACATCGAAAGCGACTGTTTATCTCGATACCAATCGCGTCATCAGCCCAATTTCACCGCTGCTCTTTAGCGGCTTCGCAGAACACATGGGACGCATGATTTACGAAGGTATTTATGACCCGAAATCACCCCACGCAGACGAAAATGGACTGCGTAAAGACGTTTTGGAAGCGCTGCGCGAACTGAATTACCGCGCTATCCGCTATCCCGGTGGCAACTTCCTCAGCGGTTACAAATGGGAAGATGGTGTTGGCCCCAAAGATCAGCGCCCTGCCCGCCGTGATCTGGCATGGCAATCAACCGAAACCAACCAATTCGGCACCAACGAATTTATCGAGTTCTGCAAGCAGATCAATACCGAGCCGATGTTTGGTGTGAACATGGGAACGGGCAGCATTCAAGATGCGGCCAATCTGGTTGAGTATTGTAACGCTCAGGTCGGCACCAAATATGCTGATCTGCGCGCTTCGCACGGTTACAAAGACCCGCATAATGTGAAGTATTGGTGCGTCGGTAATGAAATGGATGGCCCGTGGCAAATCGGGCATTTGGACGCACCCGAATATGGTGCCAAAGCCCGCGAAGCCGCCAAGATGATGCGCTGGCATGACCGTGATATTAAGCTGATTCTGTGCGGTTCCTCCAACTCGTCCATGCCCACCTACCCCGAATGGGATCGTACCGTTCTTGAATCGACGTGGGAAAATATTGATTACCACTCGCTGCATTACTATGCGGGTAACAACGAGAACGACACCGCCAGCTACCTCGCTATGAGCGCCGAGTTTGAAGCCTTCGTCGGCACGCTGGAAGGTACGCTGCGTTATGTGAAGGCCAAGAAGCGTTCCAAGCACGATGTGTTTCTCTCATGGGACGAATGGAACGTGTGGTACAAGGCTCGCCTCGTCCATGATGTCGAAGGTGGTTGGGGTCAAGCACCGCACTTGATCGAAGAAGTTTACAACTTGGAAGATGCGCTGGTCGTCGCCCAATGGATGAACGTATTCCTGCGTAAGTCCGACGTGCTGAAGATTGCCTGCCTCGCCCAAGCCGTCAACGTTATCGCCCCGATTTTGACGACACCGGATGCGATGCTCAAGCAGTCGATTTACTATCCATTTATGCTGTTCAGCAAATTGGCGAGTGGCATCGCGATGGATGTGGCGGTCAAAGCACCTGAATATAACACCAAGTTGTTCGGTGATATGCCCCTGCTGGACGTATCCGCTTCATTTGACGAAGCCACCAATGCCCACGCGGTGTTTATCGTCAACCGCAGCCAGACCGAAAGCATCACGGTTGATTTGAACTGGCAGGATCGCGCACCCAAGTCGATCAACAACGTTTATCAACTGGCCGGAACCGATCCCAAGCTGGCGAACACTTACGAGTCACCCAACAATGTGATCTCGGTCAAGGTGGCAGCGCCAAGCGTCGATGGTAAATCAGCCACGCTGGTCTTGCCGCCGCTGTCCTTCACAGCGATTGAAGCGACACTATAAAATAAACTCACTTGGGGAGGGGATAATCTCCTCCCCGTTTTGCGCCTATCCACTACTACCATTCACCGTAATCATCACACGCCCTTAGGAAGATTTTTAAAATGCCTATCCCACGTCCCGAATACCCACGTCCACAATTTCAACGCGCCCAATGGCTCAACCTGAACGGCACATGGCAATTCGACTTTGATGATGCCAATCAAGGTTTAGCCGGGCATTGGTTCGATCAACACGACTTCTCGCAAAAGATTGAAGTACCCTTTGTGTTCCAATCCAAGCTGAGTGGCATCGGCACCAATGTCATCCACGATATTGTTTGGTATCGCCGTGAATTCAGCACACCAGCCGAATGGAACGGCCAACAAATCCACTTGAACTTTGAAGCCGTCGATTACCGCGCCACCGTTTGGATCAACGGCGTGTTTGCTGGTTTCCATGAGGGCGGTCATACCCCTTTCAGCCTCGACATTACGGCGCTGCTCAAGGGTGACACCAACGCCATCGTTCTGCGTGCCGAGGACATCACCAACGACAAAGGCCAGCCGCGTGGCAAGCAGTATTGGGAAAAAGACTCGGCTTCTATTTTCTATACCCGTACCACCGGCATCTGGCAAACGGTGTGGCTGGAACCGGTCGCCAAAACCTATCTTGAACGCATCATCATCACCCCACAGCTTGAAAGCGGCAGTGTACAAGTCGCCTATGAAATCAGCGGCGATGTTGATACCCCTTATGAGATCGAAACCAGCATCAGCTTCGGCGGTCATACCATCGTCAGCGAGAGCAAGGCCATTGATAACTCGGCTGATAAAAAGAAGTGGGCTACCAATCCGCACAGCGTCTTTAGCACTTCACCAACCTTTTCACTCGGTGATAATTTGAAGGTTTGGAGTCCTGAAACACCGAATCTGTATGATGTCAGTATGCAGATCAAACGCGATGGCAAGCTGTTAGATGAAGTCAACAGCTATTTTGGTCTGCGCTCGGTGACACTCAAAGATGGCAAACTGCTGCTCAACGGCCAACCTTATTACCTCAAGTTCGTGTTGGATCAGGGTTATAACCCCGATGGCATCCTGACCTTCCCCAGTGACGAATACATCCGCAAGGACATTGAACTCACCAAGGCGATGGGTTTCAACGGTGCGCGTAAACATCAGAAGGTCGAAGAACAACGCTTCCACTATTGGGCCGATAAGATGGGCTTCTTGCTGTGGGGCGAAATGGCAAACGTCTATATCTACTCGGAGACCGCCATCCAGCGTGTGGCGACCGAGTGGCAAGCTGCCATCCGCCGTGACTACAACCATCCGTCGATCATCGCATGGACTCCTATGAACGAAAGTTGGGGTGTTCCCAATTTGATGACCGACCCACGCCA
Source organism: Anaerolineae bacterium (assembly GCA_013821665.1). GTDB lineage: Bacteria > Chloroflexota > Anaerolineae > Aggregatilineales > Phototrophicaceae > CFX2. Next base: position 2,212 of record JACDGI010000548.1, on the reverse strand, counting down.
AGCACAGCACTTGGTTGCGATGTACGCCATCACCAAGTCGCTTGATCCGTCGCGTCCTGTTATCTCCAACGATGGTTGGGAACATGCCAAAACCGACATCCTGACCATGCACGATTACGAAGGCAAGCGCGACATCTTGACCCCGCGCTACGCCACCCAAGCATCCACATTGGCTTCGCGTCCAGCCGACCGCGATCTGGCTCTACCCGGTTTCCCCTACGAAGGCCAGCCGATTATGGTGACCGAGTTTGGTGGCATCGGTTACAAGAAAGACGCGCAGGAAGGTTGGGGTTATACCACCGCCAGTGACGACGAAGACTTTATCGAACGCTACAAGGCAGTCGTCGAGTCGATTTACGCTTCAGACACGATTTCTGGTTTCTGCTACACCCAGATCACAGATGTCGAGCAGGAAATCAACGGCTTGCTGACCTATGACCGCCAGCCGAAAGCGCCGTTGGAAATCATCAAGCAGATCAACGACCAGAAGCCGACCACTTAGCACAACAAAATTGATTCTGTAGGGGCGCAAGGCTGTGCGCCCTTACAAAGAAAATTTCGGATGGAGCGCAACCAGTGAAAACAGTTCAACTCGGTTCGAGCGAATTACAGGTCAGTGCATTGGGTTTGGGTGCGATGTTCTTCGGGACACGTACCCCGACGGATATGTCCTATGAACTCCTCGATGAATATGTAGCAGCGGGCGGCAACTTCATTGATTCCGCCAACATCTACGCCCATTGGGTCGAAGGTTTCAAAGGTGGCGAAAGCGAAGTTCTGCTCGGCGAATGGCTGCGCCAACGTGGCAACCGTTCACAGCAAATCATCGCGACCAAAGTCGGCTTCGGTTATCCCGGTGTGTTACAAGAACTCACGCCGCGCACCATCGAAGAAGAATGTAACAAAAGTCTCAAGCGCCTCGGCATCGAAACCATTGATCTGTATTACGCCCATGTGGACGATTACAACGTGCCGATGGAAGAAGTGCTGGAAGCCTTCGACAAGCTGGTGAACGCTGGCAAAGTACGCTTCATTGGTGCCAGTAATTATCTGGCATGGCGCTTGGAAGAAGCACGCGGCTTAAGTGAAGCTAAGGGTTTGTCGAACTTTGTTTGTGTGCAGCAGCGCCACAGCTATCTGCGCCTTAAACCCGGTGGCAGTACCGCCCCGCAGGTGACGACCAACACGGATTTGTTTGATTATTCACGCCGTCGCAACTTCCCGATAGTGGCCTATTCGGTGCTGCTGGGTGGCGCTTATACCCAACCGGATCGTTCGATTGGCAGGGAATATTTAGGGCCTGATTCTGACGCGCGTTTAGCGATGCTTAAAACCATCGCATCTGAAACCGGCGCGACCATCAACCAGATTGTTCTGGCGTGGATGCTGCACAGTGACTATCCGACCATTCCCTTGATCGCCGCCAGCAGTCACCAACAGTTGCAAGAAAATCTCGGTGCGTTGGATGTGAAATTATCCGCCGACCAAATGCAGCGTCTCGACAATGCTCGTTGATAAGAGGGGAACCCCTACCCCAACCCACATCAGCTATCTTCGCAGGCTCAGCCGCTGATAGCCATAAACAGGGGAAGGGGTAACTGTTCTTAGTTAGGGAGGTCACGATATGAAACTCAACCGCCGCCAATTTCTTCGCTCGGCTGCCGCAGTCGGTTTCGGCGTACTGACACATTCGCTGGTTAATGCACAGGATGCCACGGCTGAAGCAACCGCGTCTACCGATGGCGCTGCTCTGGAACTTACGGGTATTTATCGCGGCGTACACGATCCGGTCATCATCAAGCAGGATGATACCTACTACGTCTACTGCACCGGTCCGCATATTCCCACGCGCTCATCGAAAGACTTGCTCGATTGGGTAGTTGTCCATCCGAGCGCGCTGCCCGAAGTCCCCAAATGGGCAACCGATTACGTCCCCAAAGCCGACGATATTTGGGCACCGGATATTTCCTTCACAAATGGCAAATACTACCTGTATTATGCCGTATCGACCTTTGGCTCCAATCACTCGTGCATCGGCTTGGAAACTAACACCACTCTGAACCCCGAAGATAAAGACTACAACTGGGTCGATCAAGGCATGGTGATCGCGTCGGATACGCCCAATAACTACAACTGCATCGACCCTAATCGCGTGGTCGATACCGATGGCAACGCGTGGTTAGCCTTTGGTAGTTTTTGGTCAGGCATCAAA
>JACDGI010000547.1 GCA_013821665.1 Anaerolineae bacterium | reverse complement strand
AAATTTTGGCAAAAGTCCGCGCAGGACAACCCGCACGGCTGGCGATGATGGGCTATTTTATCCCAGCCTTCGTAGCTTACGCGGCCAAACTGGGCTTCGACGGCATCTGGTTGGATATGGAACACCACAACTTTGATGACCGCGAAGTGCAGTCAATCTTAGCATTCTTCCATTTATATGACATCGACTGTCTGGTGCGTCCACCGACCCGTGAAAAAGCACGTCTCTACCGCTATCTCGAAGACGGCGCGACCGGTCTCATCATCCCGCATGTCAATGATGCCGATACCGCCCGCGACTTGGTACAAAGTGTGAAGTTTCCACCGGTCGGAGATCGTGGCATACATGGGCGCGGCTTAGATGCTAACTTCGGTCTTGATAGTAAAGATGCGCTGGTCGAAAACGCACTGCATGAAACCTTCATCCTTGTGCAGATTGAAACGCCGCAAGCGCTGGCACAAGCCGAGCAAATGGCAGCCATCCCCGGCTTAGATGGCTTGTACGTCGGGCCAGCCGATTTGGGGCTGAGGCTCAAGCTGCAACCGGACGGCATCCACGTCAACAAAGCGATTGCCCAAATTAGCGCCATCTGCCGTCAGCATGGCAAAATGTGGGGATCACTGGCTGCCACCGAAGAAGATCTTATTTTGCACCGTGATCTGGATGCCCAACTTCAAGTGTGGGGCGTGGATGCGCGTATCCTCCAAGCTGGTCTCACCCAAGCTTGGACTGATTTAGAGCGAATCTTATAACCTATCTGGTCTACAAATTGGCACATTTCTGAGATTGTACGGCTACCCGGATAACAAACGCTGATTGGCAGCACGCGGAGCAGATGAAATGAACACCATCTGTTTCCTCAATTGTTGATTTCATACGACGTGTGATATATCTCAAGAATGTATCGGCAACTATTCGCGTCCCATCGGAGTATTGATGTTTAAGCGTTTGAAACTGCATTCCAACCAATGGATGATCTTAGTCCTTGTCGTGATGTGGGCACTCCTGCTCCTTTACGTCAATATGCCTTGGCTCGGTCACCACGACGCGAATGGTGTGTGGCTCGGTTCAGCCGCTCGTAATTTGCTGATTTATGGTCCTTCGCAAATTGGGCTTGTCCCGTTGCTTAACCGTGCGCCGATACCACCGGATCTCCCCAATTATTATGTTCACCATCCTCCATTGATTGTTTGGACAACGGCGGGTTTCGATCTACTTTTTGGCATGGCGGAAATGTCGGCTCGGCTGGTATCCGTTTTCTCGACCCTCATCAGCATCGCGGCCTTCTATGTCATGTGTCGCCGTCTATATGACGCTGGCAGCGGGTTAGTCTGCGCGATTCTATACGCGTTCACACCCATGATGATTTACTTTGGACGGATGCCTGACCATGAACCGATGTCGCTGGCCTTTTTAATGTTGTTCGGGGCGGTGTATGTGAACTGGGTACGTGTACCCACCCCCCGACGCTGGTGGTGGCTGGCTGTATTAGTCATCGCAGCTATCTGGACATCGTGGGCTTGTGTGTTTGTGATCGGCGCGTTTTGTTTCTTTGGCTTATGGACTGTTCGCCCAAAACAGCGTCTAGCGCTCATCGGACTGGGCGTTGTCATGCTGCTGGCTATTATTGCCCTACTGGCTTTTTATCGTGTTCAATACGCGGCCACTTTTGACGATCTTATTTCCGCGTTTAATTGGCGTACAAGTACTGTATCTGAAGTGAGCGACTCGTTCACCTTTGTTGAGTTCGCTGTGGAAACAACCGTGCATGTCGTCGCCGGTGGCACGATGGCGCTCTTAATCTTGACTCTCATCGGCATTATTCCGGCCTTACGCGTTAAGAATCGGTTGCAGCAAACCACCATCTTGGCGCTCGCGGCTTCCGGCTTCGCTTATATTCTGGTGTTCCGTAGTGCTTCATACGTTCACGATTACTACAAAATCTACCTGATTCCATTTATGGCGATTACGGCTGCTTGTGCCGTTGTGACTGCTTATCGCAACCGGCGTATTCGGCGTTTCGCGCAACCTGCCTTAACCAGCCTATTTATCGTTTCAAGCATCAGTGCCGCAGTGATAATCAATTCATGGTATGCCAAAACGCGGGACGATATTGTTGTGGATATTGCCAACTACATCGCAGCCAACACGGATAAAACCGATACCGTCATGACAAATCTTTTCGATAACCCGCCACTGGAATATTATGCGTTCCGTAAAATGGTTTGGGATGTAAAGCTAGAAGATGCAAATAGAAAAGCAGTTGGGAACAAACCAGCCGTTTATTTTTACTGCCCTTGGCTCGACGCGCCTGAAAACGAACATCCACCGACCACGGCTGAGGCGATTGCGGCCTGTCAAATCACAAAAATGCCATAACACTTCAAACGAAGCACTTATTAACCCCTTATGACCCTTTAGGATACAATCATTATCCAATAGTTATAGGGGGATTGAAAATTCATTACTGAGATCGACTCACTCGCGACTTTGCAACAGCTTGTTCTTTCCAGCGAAATCGATTGGCGACTCTATGGTGACGTCTACGCGGCTTACGCTGGTGATTTGGTTTTATTCAATTACACGGCCTTAGCCCAATACAATAATCGTTGGAATTGGTTCGAGCTGAACAGTCGCGGGTTAATTCTGAATCACAAAACTGGTGAAGTGGTTGCCTTGCCTTTCCCGAAATTTTTCAATTGGGGTGAAGGCGAACGAACCACCAACGCCCCAATCCAATCCATCACCGAAAAGATTGACGGGAGTTTAGGCATCCTCTATCGTTTTCAAGATGAATTTCGCATCGCTACGCGCGGCGCTTTTAACAGCGAGCAAGCGATTTGGGCAACGGATTATCTGAGTAGCCATTTCAATTTAGAGGGTTTGGAAACCGAGCTAACCTTACTCTTTGAAATTATTTATCCAGCGAACCACATCGTCGTACATTATGGTGATCGTGAGGATTTAGTCCTTATTGGTGCACGAAATCGGTTTACCAGTGAAACGTTGAAGGTTCCAGCGCTTAAAGACTTGAGTGCGCGATTTGGATTCAACATGCCGACAGTGTACGATTTCAGCAGTATCGAAGATATATTAGGAGCGGCGGCTAAACTCAAAGCCGATTACGAAGGATGGGTCGCAACCTTTGCTGATGGCAGCATGTTCAAATTCAAAGGTGCGATGTATCAACTGGCGCACAAATTCCTGACAGGCGTAACCTTTAAGCAGGTGTTACAGGCTGTAGCAAATGGCGAGTTTGACCGGTTGATTGAAGGTGTACCGGACGAATTTCTGATCAACATTCGGGAATACAAACGAATCATTGATGACAAAGTAACAGCCATTATGCAATTGGTCGAGATCGAAATGCAATCCGCCCCAAAAGACTCGCGCAAAGAATTCGCATATTGGGTACAAACGATTATGAGCAAGCGCAATCAATCTGAAATACGACTGCATTCATCTTATTTTTTCGCGGCACTGGATCATAAACCGCTTGAACCGCTCATCTATAGGCATGATTTTGACTAAAACCACTGTAGACCCGATCTCGCTGGAAGTCTTTAAGAATCTGTTTGCTGCTGTTGCAGAAGAAATGGGTGTGACACTGCAACGTGCCAGCTTCAGCCCCAATATCCGCGAACGACTGGACTTTAGCTGCGCCGTTTTCGACGCACAGGCACGGATGGTAGCACAGGCCGCACATATCCCTGTGCATCTCGGTAGTATGCCCGCTTCGGTTGAGTTCGCCATCCGCGAGTTTGATTCGCTGGCCGCTGGTGATGTTGTCATCCTGAACGATCCGTATCACGGCGGCACACATCTGCCCGATATTACAATGGTCTCGCCGGTTTTTGTGGATGGTCAAGTACGCTTCTTTGTTGCCAGCCGCGCCCACCATGCCGATGTGGGTGGCATGTCACCGGGATCGCTGCCGCTCAGCACTGAACTCTATCAGGAAGGTATTATTATCCCGCCGATCAAGTTGATTGATGCGGGTAAGCGTAACGCAGGTGTCTTGGGATTAATTACCGCTAACAGCCGCGCACCAGAAGAACGCCTCGGCGATCTCGAAGCCCAGTTAGCAGCCCAGCGCATTGGTGAGAAGCGATTGCTGTCGATGGTGGCTGAACATGGCGAGGCACGCGTTAGCTATCATGCTGCTGCCCTTCTGGATTATTCCCGCCGGATGACGGAAGCTGTTATCGCCGCGATTCCTGATGGCGAATACAGCTTCGAAGATGCGATGGAAGGCGACGGCCAGCGTGAGTTCCATATTCCGATTAAAGCCACCGTGCGTGTACATGGATCACGAATGACGGTCGATTTCACCGGCAGCGCACCACAAGTCGCAGGTAACATCAACGCGGTTGAAGCCATTGTACGCTCGGCCACATGGTACTGTGTGCGTCTGCTGGCAGTCGATGATGTACCGGTCAATCATGGCTGCTTTGCACCCGTCACAGTGATTACGCCGCCTCACAGCTTACTCAATCCTGATTTTCCGGCAGCGGTAGCAGTCGGCAATACTGAAACTGGACAGCGTGTGGTTGATGTGGTTTTGGGTGCGTTATCCAAAGCTTTACCAGGGCGCATCCCGGCGGCCAGCCAGGGCAGCATGAACAACTTCACTTTTGGTGGGAACCAAAACGGACATGCCTTCGTCTATTACGAAACCATCGCTGGAGGACACGGTGCAGGTGAACACGGGGATGGTCTGAGCGGACGGCACAGCCACATGACCAACACGCGTAATACGCCGATTGAGGCACTTGAATATGCCCTACCGGTGCGCGTGCTGGAATATGGTTTGCGCGAAAATTCCGGTGGCGCAGGTTTGCATCATGGCGGAGAGGGTATTCGCCGTGTGTATGAATTTCTCGCACCTGCCACCATCACCATCAACAGCGAACGGCGTATTTATGCGCCTTATGGACTGGCGGGTGGCGCGTCGGGCAAAAAAGGCGAAAATAAAATTGTTCGCAGCGATGGCTCCATCCAAAATGCCAGTGGCAAATTCACAGGCAGTGTCGCGTCCGGTGATCGTGTCGTGCTGGAAACACCGGGTGGCGGCGGATGGGGCACTATAGAAAGTTAGCTTGATGTTGTCAGCACGTTAAGGGGGAAATTGTGGATTCCAACTTCATCACCAATATTATCCGTCGTTCCAACCGTAACCAACTGATCCTATGGGGCCTCGGTTTAATACTGGTATTGATTGCCATCGCCCTCAGCGTCAACCAATATTATAACCTTTTAGCTGGCCCCTTTGAAGTCAGTAAAGATTACATTGAAGGAATCAAAGATGTCCAGCACCTCGATAAGTTCTATGTGACAATTAAAGGTGATAAAACCGAAGACACCTTATATGACGTGTCACATACCACCAATGGCATCGAAACAAGCAAAGACTATTTCAAAGCGTTATACCTTGACAATATCAAATTGCTTGTCAAAACAGGCAATGTGGATAATCAACTGAGCTACACTGGCGCATTAACCACTCTTTCCTCAGATGAACAAACAAAAGTCTTAGAGGCCATTTGAATATTAGGATGGAAGACGTTTGAGCAAGGTATGAATAGAGGCAATGTAAATAACACCTTCGCTGCTACGGACACATTCCTCATAATCCTTGCTTAAACGGCGATAATTACTCAGCCAAGCGAAAGTGCGTTCAACTACCCATCGTCTTGGTAAAACCGCGAAACCCTTC
>JACDGI010000546.1 GCA_013821665.1 Anaerolineae bacterium | reverse complement strand
AAGTAAGCCCCTACAAGCTGGCAACAAGCCCCTGCTGCCAGCAAGTTCACATAACACGCGCGAACATGTTTAGCTGGTTTGAGCCGCAGCCTTGGATGCCTGACCAGCCTGTTCAGATTTTGGACGATGTTGGTAGAACATCCAACGGGGATGTGTCACGCCCCAAACGGTGTACCGGCATATCGTCTCTTTAGCGAAGGCGGCCAACCGTCCCTTGATAATCGTCTCTTTGGGCTTGTCGTCGATGTCATATGTTTGTAGCAAAGCGGCGTTTCGCCCTAAGCTCGTGCAGCGGTAGAAATCGACGACTTCATGTGGACGGTGGGTTTCGCCATTCATGCGGCTGGTTAGCTCATCGGCGGCATAAGCGCCCATCGGGATCGCGTTGGCGCAGGCCATACGGGTGGGCGTACCCGTCGCTTGACTGGCATCTGCTGCGTCACCAACGGCATAAATATTGGGATGTGAGATCGAGCAGAGATGGTCGTCAATGGCAATTTGACCTATTTCATTGACTTTGATACCGGATTGACGGGCTAATTCCGGTACCGTGAATCCGCTTGACCAGATACAAATATCGTAAGGCAGTGCGCCACCTGCATACTTGACCTCATTCGCTGTGATTTGTTCGATATTGGCGTTGTCAATCACCTTGATGTGCAGGCGCTCAAAGACTTGTTTGAGGTAGCTGCGGCCTTTTTGCGAGACCTTCGCGCCAAAGGTGTCGCTTGTGATAAGGGTGATTTTGAGGTTCGGATAGGACTCAGCCAGTTCGGTTGTAACTTCGAGGCCGGTAAAGCCGCCGCCGCAAATCACAAGGCGACCACCACGCTCTGCTATTGTCGGCAGACGATCTCGCAGTTGGATTGAGGTGGCCTCGGTACCTAAGGACATGGCATATTCCGCTGCGCCCGGAACGCGCGATGTATCAACGAAACTGCCAAGGGCGTATACCAGATAATCGTAGCTGATCGTTTGCGCTTGCCCGTTCATGAGGTTCAGTGTGATAGTGTTTGTGTCAGGCTGAATAGCTGTAGCGCGGGCTTGGATGAACTCGACACCCTTACCCTTAAAGAATTGGCTGAAGGCGACGCGGTAAGGGGATTGGTTGGCTGCCAGTTGGTGAAAACGGATGCGTTGGACAAATTCCGGTGCGGCGTTGACCAGCGTAATCTCGACGGGCTTTCCGCGCAGATTACTGGCGAGGCGACCTGCCGCCATGACACCACTGTAACCACCACCGAGTACCACGATACGTGTCTTTTGCATGATGTGAGTCTCCTTTTAACGGGCGTTTATGTGTGCGCCCAATTGCTTTCTATAAAAGAAGACGATTGTGAAGTACGTTTTGTGATTCGCTCGATCCATTTTCGAGATAAATTTTCCCTAAAGTCTCGCTTGTTGGCACTTGTATTTGTAGCTTTAATCTGCTACTCAGGTTTTGCTACCACGGCTTGTGGATTTTATATACATCTTCTCATGAATAATTGTCCTATTTACCTTAGCTATATAGGTATGATTTCCATATAATCAATCTGCTTCTCGTAAATGAGTGTAGCCTGAGCTTCTATATTCCGTTGGAGGAACATCATGGTTCGCAGACAATCTTCAAAAATTATATTCGTTATTACCACATGTTTAGCGCTGGTAGCGCTGATCGGTTGCACACCTACTGCCACAGCAACCCCTAAACCCGCTGCTACAACAGCACCATCGGTCGCGGCAACGGCAACCAGTGCCGCCAGCAGCGAAGCCACCGAAGCAGTAACGGCTGAGGCTACGGCTGAATCGACAAAATCCGCTATTTCGGAAGCCGCCACCGAAGAATCCACGATGGCAGCGGCTGAAGCCACCTCAGAAATGACCATGGAAGCCACCGAAGCAGTTATGGCTGAATCGACTGAGATGTCAACCGCTGAGATGACCATGGAAGCCACCGAAGAAACGGCTATGATGCCAACTTCGGAAATGACGATGGAAGCGACTGAGCCCGTGATGGAAATGACGGCAGAAGCTACCGAAGCCATGATGCCTGAAATGACCGCTGAGGCCACCGAGCCGATGATGGAAATGACGGCAGAAGCTACCGAAGCCATGATGACCGAAATGACCGCTGAGGCCACCGAGCCGATGATGGAAATGACGGCGGAAGCCACCATGATGCCTGAGATGACCGAAGCCGCCACAATGGAAGTGACTTCGTGCCCATCTGCAACACCGACTTCGACACCTACCATCACCCCAACTCTGGACACGACGGCGACCGCCACTGCCACCCTGACCCCAACCGTTACCCCAACGCTTGATCTGACGGGCACAGCGACGACTACACCGACCGTTACCCCTTCACCGACCGTCAAGCCTTGCTAAAACAAGCTTGATAATCGGCTGAACAATTGCGGGTGGGGCAACCTACCCGCAAGATCTGGTTGAAGTCTTAAAAGACCATCTGGCAACAGGTGGTCTTTTTTGTTGGGTTGGCGAAAGGGAGAAAGGCTTGTCCGATTATCTGCTTGGGTACGCTCAAAATTAATCGTTGAAGTTGCTTAGAACCTGTTTGAGTACCCTAGCTGTCGGACGGCATGTATACCGTCCCTACGAAAATTCGCGTCTTTGTAGGGACATTTGTGTCAATCTATGTAGGGACTATTGCGTCCGACCATTTCATTGACCTCTGCTGGCAAAACGCTAAAGCAAATTAAAAGCCATCTGGTAATGCTTACACAGATGGCTTTTAGGTGTTGAGTTGACCGAACGCTTAGCGGATGGTCGGGTCGCTAATCCACACATCCGGTGAGAAGCGTGTTGGGCCTTCGATCAGCAGGTTACTGGTATAACCATAGGCGAACTCGTACACGTTCAGGTTGTTTTGCTGCGACAGGACAGCCTTAGCGGTACCGGTTGTGTTGTCATAGACGCGTGTGACCGGTTCGCAATCGGTTTGGCTGGTGTCCGCGCAAATTTCGAGTGTCACCTGTGCTGTACGGGCAGCGGCGTTATCCAGCAAGTAGGTTACGCGGATGTTATTCCACGAGACCTGTGTCTTCTGGTTCTGCACCTGATTGATGTCCGGTGGCGCAGGTGGCGTACCTTGGTTGATCAGGGCTTGGATGGCACCACCACCAGTTGGGGTTGGTGTCGGGCCGGGGCCGTTACACCATGCCGCATCACAGAAGGTTAAGGGTTTTACGCCTTCGAGACTGGGTAGTCTTTCATAGGTGTCCTGCGGCATATCCGTCCAACGGCGGTCAACGAACAGCGCGAAATCCGATCCGCTGACAAACATCATGGTTGAATCGCCAAAGTTGCGATACCAAGCCTTAAACTTGGTGCCACCGGGCATGATACCCATGTACTGAGTGGCTTTGACATCCAGATACGTAAAGGCATATTTGCCTTGGAAGACAAACTTGTCGTTGGCGGCACTGGTGGTATCCGGTGGTGGCGGATTTTCAATCGTGTTGTTAACAGTCACGGCCAGTTGTTGGCAGAAGGCACCTGCCGGTACTGAATCCGCCGAGAAACCGTAGGCACGTTGGGCCAGCGTTACCAAATTTTGGAGCGGCGTAGGGCAGCTTTCAACCGGATTAACACCTTGCCAACCGCGTGGGCGGGGTGTTTTTCCCAATGTATTCGCCAACAGTTCCAAGTTGAAGCGCAAATATTGATAGCCATAAATCGGGACAGCGGGCGGTGTACCGAGCCAACCGGGCGGACGTTGACCAACACCCAACTTTTCATTGGCGAGATTTTCCAGATCAAGGAAATTGTCGCTTAACAAATTAGGTGAAGTTTTATCTTTGTTGCCGACCCAACCGTTGGGGCGTGTATTGAGGCCGAGTTCTTCATCTGCCAGACGTTCAATATCACCACGGGCGGCCAGCAGTAAATCCGGCAGTCCTGCGTCAATTTCGGGTGCGCTGAGGACTTGCTTGAGGACGAGCGATTGATTTTCGCTGGAGACGGTCTGGCAATAATTGACGGCATCGTTAGCCGTGGCTGATTTTGCGTTAAAGGTTGTTTGCAAAATCAGAACCGTATTCATGATGGTACGATCACACTTGAAGAGCGTGATGTTGCCTTTCCAGCCTTCGGGACGGTTGTTTGGCCCGAATACTTTGTCGGCGGTCAATTCCAAATCATGCCGGATATTACGGGCGACAAGGTTAATATCTTTGGTGACGGGTGCGCCAATCCAACCGTCAGGCCGTTGATCACCGAAGACGGCTGTTGCCAGCAGTTCGTTGTCATACCATAAATCGGCGGCGTAGGTGGGCGAAGCCGTGTTGTTGATGTCGAACGTCCAACTGTCGGGACGTTTACCGTCACCGAGAGCTTGGTTGGCGGTGTTTTCCAGATCGCTGCGTAAATCCAGCATAAAACTGGTGACATTGGTGATCTGTTGGGCACGGACAATACCGGTCAGCGCCAGTACAAGGATTACTACAAGTAGGAGTTTATACCGTTGCATACGGTTGGCCTTTGCAATCGTTCGTTATTATGACGTATAAGGATTATACAGTGATGCGGCCTAAACCAAAAGTAATCCGCTAGTACGGGGCGAAATACAAAGGCGATTTACCACAGAGACACAGAGAAAGAAGAGAAAGACCTGTTAAACAGGTGAGAACAGGTAACAGGCGGTTAAATTATTACGAGGTTTTACCTGCATTGCAGGTGGAGCAGGTAAAAAGAGGGTGTTTTGAGGCCATTTATGAAGATAACGTTTGGAAGATCAAACCAGATTCGAACGATCAAGATGGAAAAACTGTGATAGAATTTTTGTTCTTAAATTTGTGGTGATGGTATTGTGCCTTATAATTTTTTGATGTGTTAGGGATGGGACGGCGTGGAAGGGACTTTGTAGGGAAGGGTCTGAGACCCTTCCTTACGGAAGCCTTTCTACAGAGACTCTTGCCTACGGTCGAGCCGATTTACAACAAATCATGACACCAGAGGAGTAGCCAATGAGCGAACGTACAGCTCGTAAATTGCCACGGTTAGCTGGTTATGATTATGCTCAAAACGGGGCTTATTTTGTGACTATCTGCACACACAACAGGGAAATGCTTTTTGGTGAAATTGTTGATGGTAACATGCAGCTCAATAACGCAGGCGAAATTGTATTAACCTGTTGGAACGATCTTGCCAAGCATTACACTCAGGCTGAATATGATGCCTTTGTCATCATGCCCAATCACGTACATGCCATTGTAGTACTGGTTGAAGATGGAAGGGTCTCAGACCCTTCCCTACGGGGAGCCTTTCGCCCGACACCTACGTCACCACAACCTTCCCCTACGAAACCACATGGATTGCCTCAAATTATCGGATCATTTAAATCATTTTCAGCAAGGCGTATCAATGAAAAACGGGACATGTCGGGGGTAGCCGTGTGGCAAGGCAGCTACTACGATCACATTATCCGCGATGAGGCCGATTTGAATATCCGAAGGCAGTATATTTTGAATAATCCATCGCGTTGGCAGGAAGATGTGGAGTTTCGAGCCTGAAATACCGACGAACCTCAAAATACGGTTTTGTACACAGCAGTTTACGACTTATCAGGAGAACACAAACTATGGAATATCGTCAACTGGGTACAGATGGCCCACAAATCCCTGTGATCGGATTGGGTGCATGGCCGCTTGGGGGCGGGATGGGTGCGGTGGATGAGCGCAATGCTATTGATACCATTCATGCCAGCATTGATCACGGCATCACAC
>JACDGI010000545.1 GCA_013821665.1 Anaerolineae bacterium | reverse complement strand
CATTTAGGTGGCTTAAACGATCAATTGCAATTTGCTGATGGCCTTGCCGTTCCGCGTTATCAACATGCTTTGATGCCTACTGATACGATCTTGCGCGACCTGTGTAGCAAACTTGGGTTGCAGGATGAGCTTATTTACCAGAATGCCCGTGCCGGGTTTGTGCATAATGATGCCATTCACCCCATGAGCAATATTTTGGATTTTCTCTCGTTCCCCATGCTTGGCTTGCGTGATCGCTTTCGTTTAGGTCGTATGATATTGCTGACTCGCGGCAAATCCAATTGGAATGATTTGGATAGACTCTCGGCTAAAGAGTGGTTGTTACAAGTAGGTGGTAACGAAGCATTTGAACGCGTTTGGCGACCGTTGTTAGAGGCCAAATTCGATGGTGTTTACGATAATGTTTCTGCGACCTATATCTGGGCATGGTTGAATCGGATGTCCTCGGTGGGACAGGTGCCGCAACTCTCCAATACAATCGGTTATTTGAAGCGTGGACATTTCTCGCTTATCGAAGCCCTTGCAAACGCGTTTCTTAAAGCCGGTGGTCAAATAAAATACGATGTCCGTGTGCGTGAAATTGAAGTCCAAAATGGGCAATTTCAGCAGGTTCGTACTTCTGAGGGAACATTAGAGTTCGACTCCCTTGTCGTCGCTGTTGCCACACCGATATTTGCCCAATTGCTTCCGGCTCCTTACCCTGATTACCACGCTCGTCTGGAAAAGTCGAAGTACTTGGGTTTGATATGTCCGGTCTTGGTCTTGGATCGACCACTCTCCAATTTTTGGACGTTGAACTTGACCGATCCTGCCTATCCCTTTGCGACTATTATCCAAACCCCTCATGCTGAAAAAAGCGGGCATTATATCGTCTATCTACCGCGATATACGGCACCGGATAATGATTGGATGGGCGTTTCTGACGAGGACATTGGTGTAGCGTGGTTTAGCCATCTCAAGAAGATTTTTCCAGCCTTTTCGGAAGATCAGGTTATTCATTTTGCGGTCAGCCGTTCTCGCTACGCGGAGCCTATCCACTCGGTGAATATGTTACAAAACAAACTTGACGTACAAACACCTTATACAGGTTTGTATTTAGCCAATACAGCGCAGGTCTATCCGTTCCTTGCGACCAGCGAAGTAACGGTTAGCCATGCGCGACAGGTGGCACAGGCGGTACAAGCGCATCATCCTCACCCTGTTTCAGTGGCGGTGTAAGATGCGTGTTTTGCTGCTGACACAGGTTTTGCCGTATCCGCCAGACAGCGGCCCCAAAGTCAAAACGTATCATGTGCTGAAATATCTGGCGCAAAATCATCAGGTGACGCTGGTATCTTTTGTCCGTGATACCGATAAGCCCGAATATATCCAACATCTTAAAACGCTGTGCGAACGCGTCATTACGGTGCCGATCAAACGCGCCCCGCTGCGTGATCTGGTCTTTTTAGGCAAGAGCTTGCTGACCGGCCAACCGTGGATGATGCTGCGTGATGAACGCCCTGAAATGCGGGCTGCTTTGCAAGCATTAGCTGCCACGACGCAGTTTGATGTTGTTCATGCTGACCAACTCAATATGGCTCAATATGCGCTGCCCTTTACCAAGAGTCGCAAGGTGCTGGATTTACACAATGCCTTGTGGGTACTTTATCAGCGTATGGCATCGACTTTACCACTGCATAACCCGATGAAATATCTCCTGCTGCGTGATTGGCGACTGCTCAAAAATTATGAAGGCGAAATGTGCCGCGTTTTTGATGCTGTGACCGCCGTCAGTGAAGAAGATAAGCAATCGCTAATCGAAGCTGGCGCACGTTCTGATATTCAAGTGATCCCCATCGCCATTGATACCGATAAACAAGCCTTTATTCATCGCGCTCCATCCTCGCCGCATATCGTGCATGTCGGTACGATGTATTGGCCGGCTAATATTGATGGCATTCGCTGGTTTTTGGATCAGATTTATCCGATCATCAAACAGCAGGTTCCCAATGTACGCTGTACTTTAATCGGCGCACGTCCGCCAGAAGACATTAAAGAGCGCGAGAAGTCCGATTCCTCGCTCAAAGTGACAGGTTACGTCGATGATCCTCTGCCGTACTTGCAGGATTCGAGCATGATGATTGTGCCGCTGCGGGCAGGTGGGGGAATGCGTGTCAAAATCTTGAATGCATTCGCGCAGGGTTTACCAATGGTCAGTACGACGGTTGGTTGTGAAGGTATCCATGTCACCAATAATTTCGATATTTTGGTGGCGGACTCACCACAAGATTTCGCTCAACAGACGATACGCTTGCTGACCGATGCAGCGTTGAATGAACAGTTGACATTACATGGTCGTCAGACTGCCGAAGAGCAATACGACTATCGCCGTGCTTGTGCGCCTCTTGACCAAATCTACCAATAACGTATCGACCTAAAAACAAGGTTGCGCTATTTAGTTAGTTGCTTGCAAGTCTCTTGGCTTTGAATATAAGATGCGAGCAACGAACATTAGACATTGGAAGAACGGGAATTTTCGGCGTAATGTCTGAAGTGGTGTAATTCACTAAGCAACTATGCGTATTCTATTTATAGCCCCTTACATTCCATCTTTGGTGCGCGTTCGCCCCTTTAATTTTATTCGTACCATGCACGCTCGTGGGCATGAAGTGACTTTGCTGGCACTTGTACCTGCCAGCGAAAATGCAAGTTCGCTTGATGAATTGCGGGATTGGTGCAAAGCAATTCATACCGTTCCCCACAGCCGTATTCAAGTGCTAATGAATGGCGCACGAGGCTTGTTCAGCGGGCTTCCTTTGCAAGCCTATTATTCTTATTCGCCAGCCTTTGCCGATAAGCTGCAACAAGTCCTGAGCGAATCGACCTTTGATGTGGCACATGTCGAGCATTTGCGCGGCGCGATTCTGGCGGACTCGCTAAAGTCACTGCCAATTGTTTTTGACTCCGTCGATAGCATCTCACTGTTGTTCGGCAAGGTTTTGGAAGATGCGCCTAACCTCAAAAGTCGCTTAATGGCGATGCTGGATTTGGAACGCACACGCCGTTTTGAAGGCACGCTTACCAGTCGCTTTTCAGAGGTTGCCGTAACCAGCGAAGCCGACCGTCAGGCGCTGATCAAATTGGGCAGTGAAGCCGGTTGTATCAAAGTTGTTTCCAACGGCGTTGATCTCGATTACTTCAAGCCGCAAACGGTACCCCGTGAGTCGTTGCGCCTCGTGTTTACGGGCAAGATGAGCTATCACGCTAACGTGGCTGCCGTTGAAGATCTCGTCCACAAAATTATGCCTTTGGTGTGGAATAAGCAGCCACAGGCACAGCTATATATCGTCGGCAAAGACCCTACCGAAGCAGTTAAAGCGTTGGCACAAATTTCTAATGTGGTGGTCACGGGTTCAGTACCGGATATGCGTCCCTATCTCGCGTCGGCTGCGGTGGCCTTGAGTACCGTGCGCTATGGGGTAGGCGTACAAAATAAGGTTCTGGAAGCGATGGCGATGGCAACGCCAGTGGTGTGTTCGCCACAGGCCAATTCGGCGCTGCAAACACGCATTGGTGAAGATATTCTGGTTGGTGATTCGCCGGAAGCAATCGCTAACCACATCCTTGATTTATTAGGCTCACCCGAAAAGCGGGCACTGATTGGTGCCGCTGGTCGGAAGTATGTTGAAACGTATCAGACATGGGATCGCTCAGTATCAATCCTTGAAAACATGTATGCTGAAGTCCGCAATAGTTGACACAGCGCCGTAGCACAAAAGTAGAAGGGCTGATGATGGGAACCGGAGTCGTTGAAGCTAATCTCAAATATGTCGAACGAAGTCCAATCGCGATGTTCAATAACGTTGTTCGACGTAATATGCGTACCAAGTTACGTGTCGTTCAATTTGCCTTGTTGGCTATGGACATTGTTGTACTCATTTTGGCCTTCGAACTGGCCTTTAATATTCGATTTATTGCACCGACCACCAGCCTTTTTGATCCCACGGGATTTCGCGATCCCAGTTTTTACTTGCAGTTCATGTTGATTTTGGTGCCGGTTTGGATCGTCTTGTTTTTCATATTCCGCCTCTATGATCCAACCATACTGTTTGGTGGCTTGCGCGAGTATGCCAATATCTTCAATGGTTGTACAGCGGGTTTCATGCTGGTCATCATTGCCGGTTATCTCGACCCTTCGCTGGTGTTGGCCCGTGCGTGGCTGATTATCGCGTGGGCCTTTGCCATCGGTTTCATGATGGTCGAACGCTTTATTTTTCGCCGTTTTGTGTATTGGATGCGCAGCCGTGGACACCTCATGTCACCGACTTATATCGTCGGTGCAAATGCTGAAGGGGTGGCTATCGCCGAGCAGTTAATGAGTACTTCGGCCACAGGCGTAAATATCATCGGCTTCTTGGACGACTCCATTAGCCCCGGTGAGGAAGTGCTGCCCGGTATTGTGGTACACGGCCCGACCAGCCGCGCCGAGACTCTCGTGCAGCGTTTTGGTATTGAACGGTTGGTTGTCGCGACCAGCGGTATTCACCGCGAAAACATGGTTGATCTTTTTCGCCGCTTTGTGAACTCGTCGGATGTGAGCATGTGGCTGTCATCGGGCATGTATGAAATCTTGACGACAGGTGTGCAAATTCAGGACGTGGGCAGCGTGCCGATGGTCAGCGTGAACCGCGTTCGGCTGACGGGTATCAACATCGTTTTGAAAGCGCTGGTTGATTACCTCGGTGCGATACTGGGGCTATTGGTTTTGTCTCCGTTCTTTTTCTTTATTGCCATCATCATGAAGCTGACCGACCCCGGCCCAATTGTTTATCATCGCCGTGTGGTTGGGGTAGGTGGCAAGGAATTTGACGCGTATAAATTCCGCACAATGGTCGTGAATTCCAAAGAAGTGCTGGAAGAACTGCTGGCGCGTGATCCGAAGGCCCGCGAAGAATACAACAAATACTATAAACTCAAAGAAGATCCGCGAATCACCAAGATCGGTGCATTCCTGCGTAAAACGAGTGTGGACGAACTACCACAACTCATCAACGTTTTACGCGGGGAGATGAGCATCGTCGGGCCGCGTATGATCACGATGGAAGAAGTCGAAAAGTATGGTAAATGGGGCCTGAACTTGCATACCGTCAAACCCGGTATTACAGGTCTGTGGCAGGTGACAGGCCGCAGCGAACTGACTTACGAAGAACGCGTCCGTTTGGATATGAATTACATTCGTAACTACTCGATCTGGAAAGATTTGCAGATTGTTGTCCAAACGATTCCGGCTGTGCTGATGAGCAAGGGTGCTTATTAATTCCTGTTAGTCGAATTTGATGTGTACTGCGGCTTCATAGGATTAGGGATTCGTCTTAAATAGGATAACTGTCCCACATCTTTAATGATTTAAAGTGTTATGCTTATCATCAATAAGTAATGAACACTATGTCGTGGCTTATCTGGGGTGCATTGGGCGCTTATAAGGGATAAGATCACGAAAACCGGGGTTTGGGGCAGCCATCCCCGGTTTTTTATTTCCACAATGATGACCCTTACAAAATGTGACAGCTATTGCCATAAAGGACTCCCTTTGGTCGCAGTTGTTACTGCATTTACTGCAATAATTGTAACTACTCAGGTGGTATTTGAGGGAGAATTGCGTAATCAAGGCTAATTCATCTCAACCATCTGAGGGAGACTTCATCGCTCCTAGTTCCAAAATCGATACTCGCATTTTGGAAAATGAGGGAG